>RFUY01000019.1 GCA_009922705.1 Gammaproteobacteria bacterium | reverse complement strand
TATCGCCCAACTGCAGCCTATGGTCATTTTGGGCGGAATGATCTTGATCTATCCTGGGAGCGAACCGATCGCGCCGAGGCCCTGGCCAACGCGGCCCTTTCACTGTAACCAACGACGAGGGAAGACTATGAGCGCTGTTGCAAAAGATGTTTTGAAAGGCGACTACAAGATTAAGGACCTGTCGCTGGCCGACTGGGGCCGACGGGAAATTCGGTTAGCCGAAAACGAAATGCCTGCATTGATGCGGCTTCGTGAAAAGTATGCCGCTGAACAGCCACTCAAGGGTGCGAAGATCATCGGCTGTATCCATATGACCATTCAAACGGCCGTGTTGATTGAAACCTTGATCGCACTGGGTGCAGAAGTGCGGTGGTCGTCGTGCAATATTTTCTCGACTCAAGACGAAGCGGCGGCCGCTTTGGTCGCCGTTGGTGTCCCGATCTACGCGTGGAAAGGGCAAACCAACGAAGAAGGTGAGTGGTGTATTGAGCAGACCATTCTAAAGAATGGGACGCCTTGGGATGCCAATATGTTGCTCGATGACGGTGGCGATCTCACAGAGATGGTGCATCGCAAGTACCCACAAATGCTGGCAAAGATTCATGGTGTGACTGAAGAAACCACCACGGGTGTTCACCGTCTGATGGAAATGGTCGCCAATAACGAGTTAAAAATTCCAGCGATTAACGTGAACGACTCCGTCACCAAATCAAAAAACGACAACAAGTATGGATGTCGTCATTCGCTCAATGATGCCATCAAGCGCGGCACAGATATGTTGCTGTCAGGGAAGCGCGCGCTGGTGATCGGCTATGGCGATGTGGGCAAAGGATCGGCGCAAAGCCTCCGTCAAGAAGGCATGATTGTTCGGGTGACCGAAGTGGATCCGATCTGTGCGATGCAAGCCTGCATGGACGGCTATGAGGTGGTGAGCGCGTATGTGAACGGGATCACCACGGGTCGTGTCGAAGACATCAATCATGCATTGCTACAAGACACTGATGTGCTGGTCACCAGTACAGGCAACGTAAATGTCGCAGATGCTGCGGTCTTAAAGAGCCTTAAGAAAGGCGCGATCGTCTGCAACATTGGACACTTCGACAACGAAATCGACACCGCCTTTATGCGTGCAAACTGGCGTTGGGAGGAAGTGAAACCGCAGGTCCATCAGGTGTTTCGGTCAGACGATCCCAAGGACTATTTATTACTTCTCGCAGAAGGGCGTTTGGTGAATCTTGGGAACGCAACAGGTCACCCGTCTCGAATCATGGATGGCTCCTTCGCCAACCAAGTTCTGGCACAAATTGAATTGTTTGGTCGGAAGTTCGCGGATCTGCCTGCAGCAGACAAAGCGGACGCGATTCGGGTAGAAGTGCTGCCTAAGGCGCTTGACGAAGAAGTGGCTCGTTGCATGGTCGAAGGGTTTGGTGGCGTCATGACGCAACTGACTGAGACCCAAGCGAAATACATCGGCGTCAAAGTGAGCGGCCCATTCAAACCTGACGCATACAAGTATTAAGCATGCGCATCACGCGTCTGTGGGTGCCAGATCTCTCGGGGTCCGCAGACGCGATTACGCTCAATGCGCGTAATCATCATTACCTCTCTCGCGTCCTGCGCGCCAAGATCGGTATCTCCGTTGAGCTATTTGATGGGTCTGGTTCTGTCGCCACGGGAATTGTTGAGTCAATTAGCAAACACGCCACCCTGATTCGTTTAAGCAACGCTCACGCGGCGGCGGAGACGCGAATTCCAGTGGTCCTGTGCCTCGCACTGATCAAACCAGATCGATTCGATTGGGCCCTCCAGAAGGCCACAGAGCTTGGCGTCACGGGCATCCAGCCACTGGTCACCCGCTACACCGAGGCGACGCCAAAACGCGAGCAACTGGACAAAAAGGTGGCCCATTGGCACGAAATCATCGTCAATGCGTGCGAGCAAAGTGGGCACAATTGGCTCCCCACGCTATACCCAGTGACATCCCTGTCACCTTGGATCGCCACGCCGCCTGAATGCCTGGTGATTGCGCATCCGTCGCTCGCAACAAAGCCGATCAATGCACCCGCGCAAGGGGCTCATCTTGTGATTGGACCGGAGGGTGGTTTTACGGATGAGGAGGTACACTCTCTTTTAGAGGCTGGCGCTTCAGGACTGTCATTGGGTCCACGAATTTTGCGCGCAGAGACCGCCGCAGTTGTCGGCACAACCCTTCTCGCGAGAGACTTAGGCTTTCTGTAAGCCTAAAGAGGTCGCTGTGGCACATTCTCCCTATCGCATCGGATTTTGGATGGACCCCATTGAGGGCATTCGTCCTTACAAAGACACCTCCTTTGCGCTCATGCTTGCCGCGCAAGCGCTTGGGTGGGAGGTCTACTATCTGCCGAAGATGGGCTTGTCACTCGATCGAGGAATTGCCATTGGCTGGATGGCAGCAGCCCAGGTCCAAGACACCAAAACGGAGTTTGTCCAGCTCGCCGCGCTCCAAAAGCAGCCGCTGAACTGGCTTGATTGCATCATGATTCGGACAGATCCTCCGTTTGATGGCGAGTATCTCTACGCAACGCAGATCTTAGAGAGGGCCTCGAGCCAAGGCGTCAAGGTCATCAATCGTCCAGGGGCGCTGAGAGATTTCAATGAAAAGCTTTTTGCGACCGAATTTGGCGATCTCATGCCAACCACCATCGTCAGTGCATCTCACGCAGACCTGCGGGCCTTCCACAACGAGGTTGGCGACACATGGGTGGTGCCGGGATTTTTCGAATCGGTCGGGATGGTCTGAACCTAGGGACCGTTCTGGAAACCTTGGGCGGATCCGAAGAACGACTGATCATGGCGCAGGCTTATCGCCCAGAAATTGCCGATGGCGATAAGCGAGTGCTTGTCCTCCATGGCGAGCCTCATAGCCACGCGTTGGCACGGATCCCAATGCAAGGAGAAACCCGGGGAAATCTTGCTGCTGGCGGTCGTGGTGTCGCACAACCGCTGACCGAGCGTGAGCGTGAGATTGCTGAGACGGTCGCACCTCGACTTCGCGCTGAAGGCTTGGTGTTTGTGGGTCTCGACGTGATCGGCGGTTATCTAACAGAAATCAATGTCACGAGTCCCACCTGTGTTCGAGAGATCGACGCACAAACCGGATCGAACATTGCGTACGAATTTCTCAAGAAACTCGTCGACGAGTAAGGCACACTATCTCTCTGGTGCTCAGTTGGAGGAGCGATCGATGCAGTCCACCTCGCATTCATTGCATGGCCAGTTTCTGGTCTCGATGCCTGATTTGAAAGACAGCTTTTTTGACTCGACGCTCGTGCTGATCTGCGAACATGGCGCGGAAGGGGCGATGGGCTTCATCGTGAACAAACAAACCGAGTTTTCGGTCAAAGAAATCTTTGCTCAGCTCGGGATCGAAGATGGGGTTCGCTTGAATGACGAGATTCCCGTCATGAGCGGTGGTCCCGTTGAGCCCCAGCGTGGCTTCCTATTGTTGAATTACCCAATCACGGATGATGTTGTAGAAGTCCTAGAAGGTCTTTACCTCGCGTCCAGCCCAGATGTTTTACCGTTGGCCGTCGATGATCTAAATGAAGGCAATGCACTGTTTGTGCTGGGATATTCTGGATGGTCAGCAAATCAACTGGAGCAGGAGTTTCAGGGGAACGCATGGCTGAATGTCCCTTGGGATGCCGACATCATTTTCCAGGTGCCCAGTGTCGATCGACAGCGCGCTGCGCTTGCTCAGCTTGGCATTGATCCAGTGCAATTGTCACAAGGGGCAGGCCACGCCTGATGGGCGTTGTCATTGGCTTTGACTATGGCTTACGGCGTATTGGGGTCGCGACTGGGCAGGGACTCACACAAACAGCAACGCCACTGAGAGCGCTTCGTGCTCGCGATGGCAGTCCAAATTGGGAAGAGATCGCCACACTCATCATGGAATGGAAGCCGAGCGCTCTAGTGGTCGGTCTGCCCCTGAATATGGATGGATCTGACAGCGAGATGGCAGTTCGTGTTCGAAAGTTTGGTAACCGACTGCATGGGCGGTTTGGATTACCGGTGTATTTCGCCGATGAGCGTTTATCCACCCAAGAGGCACGAGCGCTCACGGGCTATCAAGGACGCGCCGGTGACCAAGATGGAGTTTTGGATGCTGCTGCAGCGGCATGTATTCTCGAACGATGGCTGAAGGACTCCGTATGACGATCCTCCGAACGACCGCGCAGATCACTCAGATGTTGGACCAGATGGCCAGTGTCCTTGAGACCGCTTACTCAGCCCCCCCGCGTTTAATTGGCTTGCATACGGGTGGTGCCTGGATTGCCGCGGAACTGGCAAAGCGATTGGCTTGGGTTGAGCCTGCGTTCTTGGATGTCTCGCTCTACCGGGATGATTTTGCAACCAGCGGGCTGAAGCGCTCCGGTGACACGCAAGGCATGCCTCCAGCCCTTGATGGCGACCGTGTATTGCTGGTGGATGACGTCTTATTTACCGGTCGAACCATTCGTGCAGCGATTAACGTGTTGTTTGATTACGGCCGCCCTGGACAAATCGATTTAGCGGTCTTATTCGATCGAGGTGGTCGTGAACTCCCCATCAGTCCGACTTTTGTGGGCGAGGCACTTGGCGATTTAGGGGCGAAGCGGTGTAAACTGCTCGGACCAGCGCCGTTGACGCTGGTCGACCCTGACGTATAAGGAACCATGATGCCAGGTCCTGCCGAGTTGCAACTCAACCGCGACGGCAATCTCAGACACCTCCTGACGACCGAAGGCCTTTCTCGCGAACTCATCACCTCACTCCTCGATACCGCAGATGGATTCCTGTCGACACAGGGACAACCCGTTAAGAAAGTCCCTCTGTTGCGCGGAAAAACGGTCGTCAACCTGTTCTTCGAAAACTCAACACGAACGCGAACGACATTCGATATCGCCGCACACAGACTCAGCGCAGATGTCGTCACCCTAGATATTCGGACGAGCTCCGCCTCTAAAGGGGAGACGCTGTTTGATACCCTGAAAAATCTCGAGGCCATGCAAGCTGATCTCTTTGTCGTCCGACACAGTGCAGGTGGAGCGCCCTTCTTTATCGCTGACCGCGTCACACCACAGATCGCTGTGGTCAATGCCGGCGATGGAACCCATGCGCACCCAACGCAAGCACTGCTCGATTTGATGACCATCCGTCAGTACAAAGGCGATCCAAATAATCTCTCGGTTGCGATCATTGGGGACCTTCGACATTCCCGCGTGGCACGGTCGTTAATTCATGGGCTTCGCGCGATGCAGTGTCCAGACATCCGCGCCATTGCCCCGGGGACCCTACTACCCAGTGACTTGAGTGCCTTAGGTGTCAAAACCTTCCACCGGATTGAAGAGGGGTTAGCTGGGGTGGACGTCATTGTGTTGCTGCGATTACAAAAGGAGCGGATGAGTGCAGGCCTTCTGCCGAGCGAGCGCGAATTTTTCCAACTCTACGGCATGACCGAAGACCGGCTCCGCTTAGCAAAAGACGATGCAATCGTCATGCATCCAGGTCCAATCAACCGCGGCGTCGAGATTGCCAACGAAGTGGCGGATGGGCCGCAGGCTGTGATCCTAAATCAGGTCACAAATGGCATCGCCGTCCGCATGGCCGTTATGGCGATGACCATCTCCACGCAACAGGCAGATGCGTTATGTCGCTCGTAATTCAAGATATTCAAATCCACTCGCCGGGCTCCAGTCTTCATGGCAAGACCGCGGTAGGGATTGAATCAGGTCAATTTGTGGATCCAGCCCAACTCACCAATCCGCAAGTCCGGGATGGGCACGGCTGGACCTTGCTGCCTGGACTCATCGACCTCCGTGTGAATCTGCGCGAACCGGGACTTGAGCACAAAGGCACTATCGCCTCAGAGACTTGCGCCGCCTTAGCAGGCGGCGTGACCACTGTAGTTGCCACCCCAAATACAGACCCAGTCATCGATACGCCGGCCGATGTTCGCTTGGTGCTGGAACGCGCGCAACGTGCAGACACGTGCCGTGTGTTGCCAACTGGACTGATCACACAAGGTGGCCAAGGCCAGCTGTTGGCGGAAATGATGCGGCTGATGGATGCTGGGACCGTCGCTTTGAGCCAGGGCGATGCGCCCTTTGCCTCAACAGCAATCGCACTGAACGCCCTGAAATATGCAGCCAGCTTAGAGATTCCCTTGATCCTCGATCCCACGCTGGCAGATCTCCGTGGAGGATGCGCACATGCGGGACAGGTTGCCACAGGCCTTGGGCTCTCGACCAACTCACCATTGGCAGAAACCTTGGCCGTGCGCTTGTATTTGGAACTGGTCGAGGCGACCGGCTGTCAGGTGCATTTCAGTCGCCTGACGACGGCGCGGGCGGTGCAATTCCTCAGTAACGCGAAATCCCGTGGGTTACCGGTCAGTTGTGATGTGAGCTTAGCCCATCTGCTGTTTGACGAATCCGCACTCGCAGACCTGAACCCGCATTTTCATCTCACCCGTCCCTTACGGACGCGGCAAGATTGCGAGGCGCTTCGGCAAGGCATCATTGACGGCGTCATCGACGCCATCGTTTCGGATCATGCGCCACATGAACCCGGTGCAAAACTCGCGCCCTTCCCAGAGACCGAGCCTGGGATGAGCCTGGTGGAGTGTACACTCAGCGCGCTATACGCTCTGGATCGAGAGGGTCTCCCCTTCGCACACAGTCTTCGGGCGATGACCACAAGTCCTGCCCACATACTTGGGCTTGATTGGCTGGGTCAGATTGAATTGGGCTATACCGCCGATTGTGTGTTGGTCGACCCCCACGGACAACGCCGCTTCGATCACGCCCATTGGCTCAGCGAAGGCGAGAACAGTCCATTCTTTGGCACGACAGGTCTCGGTCGGATTCATGGCATTTGGGTCGATGGCAACGACCGGACAGATCGCGTCTCCAACGGGATTCGAGATGACCTCCAATGACCTGCAAGTACGCTATCACGCCGTTTGCCAAGCGATCGAAACAGCCTGTCGAGCCGCCCAGCGACCCATCGATTCGGTCCGATTGCTCGCTGTCTCAAAAACAAAGCCCGCAGAAGACATCGCAAGACTCGCAGACTTGGGTGTGCGGGAGTTCGGCGAAAACTATCTTCAAGAAGCATTAGACAAACAAGCAGAGCTGCGTGATCGAGACCTGATTTGGCATTTTATCGGGCACATTCAGAGCAACAAAACGCGTGAGATCGCCCAAAATTTTGACTGGGTGCACACAGTGGATCGACGAAAAATCGTGCAACGACTGAATGACGCGCGAGCGCACTGTGCCACGCCGTTGAACGTGCTGATCCAAGTCAATGTCGACGACGCCCCGACAAAATCAGGGGTTGCACCCACTGACTTAACAGGGCTCGTTGAAGAGGTCATGGACAGCCCTCATTTACAGCTCAGAGGATTGATGTCCATTCCTGATCCTGTCAGTGAAGAGGCTCTCATCGCGAGCCATCAGTTGCTTGCCAGCTTACTGGCAACGCTAAAACATCGCTTCCCTCAGGCCATGCTGGATACATTATCGATGGGCATGACGCAGGATTTGGCGCCAGCGATCGCGGCAGGCAGTACGTGCGTGCGGATTGGCACTGCACTATTTGGACAACGAACACCAAGGAGTGAAAGATGACAGCGCATCTCGGTCTGATCGGTGGGGGGAATATGGCCTATGCCATCGTCTCTGGGCTCATCGCGTCTGGCTATCCGGCCAACCACATCCATGTGTCAGACCCATCGGAAACTTCACGTGATCGGCTGTCTGGTCTTGGCGTGCACACCACGGACAAGAATCAGGACATTGTGGCGCGCGCCTCTGTGATTATTTTTGCCGTGAAGCCTCAGGTCTTTCGGGCAGTTGGAGAACCCTTGGCGGGTCAATTCAGCCAGCAGCACACAGTGCTTTCGATTTGTGCGGGCATTCCAATCAAGCGAATCCGTGAGGTCTTACAGCTGTCTGAAGAACAGCGCGTCGTCCGTGTCATGCCGAACACACCCTGCTTGATCGGAGAGGGCATGTCCTGCCTCACCAGTGACCGACCAGTCGCAGAGGCCGAGAAAGCGTCGCTTGCTGCGTTATTTACGAGTTGTGGCCAAGCCCTCTGGGTCGCCGATGAAGAGGCCATTGACGCAGTCACGGCCGTCTCAGGATCTGGGCCTGCCTATTTCTTCTTGTTGATGGAATCCATGATGCGCTCAGCGGCACGGCTTGGCCTGCCTGAATCCGTGGCGCGTCAGTTGGTTCTGCAAACAGCGGTTGGCTCAGCCTTGATGGCCCGTCAGGCAAGTGATCCCCCCGCTGTGCTCCGCGCACAAGTGACCTCGCCTGGTGGCACCACGCAGGCAGCGCTCGAGGTCTTCGAGGAAGGCGACTTCCCTGGACTCGTCGATCAGGCGCTCATCGCCGCACGAGACCGCGCTTTTGCGCTGGCTCAAGACTAACTGAACCACATCAGGTAGGCTGTCCCCGAACAAAGGAATCGTGTCTGTTATGTCATCAAACATTGGGTTTTATCTCATCAATACCGGCGTCGCGATCGTGGTGTCACTGGTCGCTCTGCGCTTTCTACTGCAATTAACACAAGCCAATTACTACAACCCGATTTGCCAGGGGGTCGGCAAAATTACGGCGCCCCTAGTTGCGCCCTTTCGGGCGCTGCCAACGATCGGCTCGGTCAATCTCGGTGTCTATGTCGCCGCTGTCGTGATCCAGGCGGCTGGCGCGGGTCTGGGCTTTTTCCTGATGGGAGGACTCCCAGGGGCTCTCCCTTTACTGGTTTGGTCATTCTTATCGGTGTTCGGCGTCCTACTTGATCTAATTTTTTACGCCTTACTTGGCATGATCATCTTGTCATGGCTTGCCCCAAACGCAGGGCACCCTGGCGCGGAATTGGTGATACAAGTGACCGATCCGTTACTAGAGCCTTTCCGGCGCCTAATTCCGAACATGGGTGGCCTAGATCTGTCTCCAATTCTTTTGTTTGTGGTCATCAATTTACTGGAAGCGATGGTTGTAAACGGAGGCGCTCGATCCTTTGGTCTCTCCTCAATGGTCGCTCAGATGTTCATTGGACTCGGCTAATGTCACACCCTTTGGAGAACGTTACTCCCTTTGATGTCGCTTTCGACGCCCCCTTAGTACTAGAGCGCGGCGGGGTGCTGCCGTCCTATCAGTTGCGCTGCGAAACCTATGGGACGCTCAATGCGGAAAAATCAAATGCTGTGTTGGTCTGCCATGCGCTGAGCGGAGACCATCATGCGGCAGGTCGGCATCACCCCAGCGACCCCAAGCCTGGCTGGTGGGACCATTACATCGGTCCAGGAAAGGCCATCGATACGACACGTTTCTTCGTGCTCAGTCTCAACAATTTAGGGGGCTGCTCCGGGTCAACTGGACCGACGAGCGTCAATCCAGAAACAGGGCATCTCTATGGTCCGGACTTCCCAGAGGTCACCGTGCTGGACTGGGTGGTGAGCCAAGCCCGCCTTGCGGACCATTTTGGAATCACGCAATTCGCGGCGGTCGTTGGAGGCTCCCTAGGGGGTATGCAAGCCCTGCAATGGGCCATTAGCTACCCCGACCGCTTGCGCGCTGCTGTGGTGATTGCCGCTGCGCCAAAGCTCAACGCACAAAATATTGCGTTTAATGAAGTCGCTCGACAAGCCATTCGTCGCGATCCTAATTTTCGGGAAGGCCGCTATCGCGACTTTGATGTGGTGCCCGCGTCTGGGGTCGGGCTTGCCCGCATGGTCGGACACATTACCTATCTCTCTGATGTCAGCATGGGGCAAAAATTTGGACGCACAGCACCTCGCGCGGAATACGAAAGCGATGGCGTCAACTTTGCGGTTGAGAGTTATCTGAGATACCAAGGGGAACAATTCAGTTCACGCTTTGATGCCAATACGTATTTATTGATGACGCATGCCTTAGATTATTTCGATCCGACCTGTGGTGATCAGATTGCCTTGGCTGACGTCCTTAAAGACACCCAATGTCGTTTCTTGGTGTTGTCATTCACAACTGATTGGCGGTTTTCGCCCTCTCGCTCTGAAGAAATTGTAGACGCCTTGATCAAAGCAAGGCGCCCGGTCAGCTATGTGCGACTCGAGTCCGAGCATGGCCACGACGCCTTTCTCATTCCAGACCCAACCTATGAAGCCGTTTTCGGAACGTTCATGGCACGTCTCGCTGAGGACTTGGAGGGCACCCAATGATCATCGGATACGACCGAATCGAGGGCTGGATTCAGCCACATGCGAAGGTGTTGGATTTGGGGTGTGGCGAGGGGTTGTTGCTCTCAGAATTATCTGCGCGAAAGCACGTCGACGGGCTTGGTCTCGAACTAGATCCACAGAAGATCATCAAATGCCTTACGCGTGGGTTATCTGTGGTCCAACAAGACTTGAACACCGGTCTGAAAAACTTCAATGACGATCAGTTTGATGTGGTCATCATGACGCAAACACTCCAAGCCATTCGCCGCCCCGACATCATGCTGCAAGAAATGCTCCGGGTTGGTCGGGAGGCGATCGTGACGTTTCCCAACTTTGCGCATTGGCAAAATCGGATACAACTGGGTATTGTCGGACATATGCCCGTGAGCGCATTACTGCCGAACCCTTGGTACAACACCCCCAATATTCACCTCTCGACCTTTAAAGATTTTGATTCACTGTGCCGAGAATTAGGGATTCGGAAAATTGATCGCGATACCATGAGTTTCTCGGGGCATGCCTCTTGGTTGGGGAGCCTTTGGCCCAATCTCTTTGGAGAAGTTGCCGTCTACCGGCTTGGCCGAGGAACTTAAGTATGGCGTGGATTAAACTGTGCATCGTCTGGCTCATTGCCCTCTCCGCGCAGGCGACAGAAATCGTCCGGGTACCGGGGATCGAAATCCGAATCCAGCCATTCCCGTCCACCTTTCTCACACCAGACGTGGCGCGCCAGTATCAACTCGAACGCAGTCGCCGACAAACGCTGATTAATCTCGTGGTTGTGGATACCTCAGCAGGTCCCTCTGGGCCTGCGATCCCTGCACAAGTCTCTGGCTTTGTACGAAACCTGCTCGGCCAAACCCAACCCCTGAACTTTAAAGAAATCAACGAGGGGGAAGGGGCAATTTATTATCTCGCGCCTGTGCGCGTCTCTAGTGAAGAAACCTTGCGGTTTGCGATGACTGTGACTCCCCGTAATACTGCGCCGATCGAAATCCAATTTGAGCATCGTGTCTATGTCGACTGAAACACAACGCGTGGTCCTCGCGACCAGTAATCCTGGAAAGGTTCAGGAATTCCAAGTCTTACTCGCACCCATGGGGCTCGAGATTGTCAGCCAAGCCGATCTTGGCGTCTCAAGTCCAGAGGAGACTGGATTGACCTTCCTCGAGAATGCACTTATCAAAGCACGTCACGCCGCACGAATGACTGGGCTTCCAGCAATTGCCGATGACTCCGGGTTAGTGGTCCCCGCGCTAAAGGGGGAGCCCGGACTGTATTCAGCGCGTTACGCAGGTCTTCATGCAACCGATGGCGAAAATGTGGTGCGACTCCTCAACGCGATGGCACTCCTCTCGGATCACGATCGCATCGGATACTACCTGTGCGCAATGACGCTCATTACGCACCCTGCCGACCCCGCCCCTGTGATTGCCCAAGCAGGTTGGCCAGGTCGCATCGGTTATGAGCCAAAGGGCATTCATGGCTTTGGCTATGATCCTATCTTTATTCCTGAGGGGTCTGAGCTGACCGCGGCTGAAATGGACCCTGAGGTCAAAAATGCACAGAGCCATCGTGCTCTCGCCACGGCAGCGCTAATCCAGCAATTGTCATGACGTCCGCGGAGTTACCGCTGATTGGACTGTACGTCCATATTCCATGGTGTCTCCGGAAGTGCCCTTACTGTGACTTCAACTCACACGAAGACAACAATCCACCGTTTGCCGCCTATGGGCAGCAACTCTGCGACGATCTGAGGACAGATGCGCAGTATCTTGCGACACGGCAATTCCAATCTGTGTTTTTTGGTGGCGGCACACCGAGCTTAATGCCGCCTGAGTCTCTACAACCGTTGTTTGAAATGCTCCGTGAGAACCATTGGATTGATGAGTCCACTGAAATCACCCTGGAAGCCAACCCAGGGACATTAGACCTCGGCCACCTCGACGGCTACCGTGCGCTTGGTATCAACCGCTTGTCGATTGGGATCCAAACCTTTGACTCTCAGGGTCTGGAAAGACTCGGACGGATCCATTCAGGGGATGACGGTAAGCGCATGATCGAGGCGGCCCAAACCTTGGGATTTTCGCGGCTCAATGTGGATCTCATGCATAGCCTCCCGGAACAAACGCCAGAGCAGGCACTTGCTGACCTACAGACCGCACTGTCTCTTGGGATTCAGCATTTGTCGTGGTACCAGCTGACCATCGAACCCAACACTGTCTTCTATAAAAAACCACCAAGACTCCCTGATGAGGCGACACTTGACGCGATCGATCTGGCCGGCCAGGCCATGATTCATGATGCAGGACTCGCACACTATGAAGTCTCTGCGTTTGCCGTTCCAGGCCAGGAAGCCCGTCATAACCTCCTCTATTGGGAGTTTGGAGACTATCTTGGACTTGGCGCTGGCGCGCACGGAAAAGTCACCACATCAACTGGACAATTCCGAAGCACCCGAACGCGCATGCCCCAGCACTATCTCAATCGAATTAGCCCCGCAGCAGACTGGCAGCCCATTGCACCTGAACTGCTCGGCTTTGAGTGTCTTCTCAATGGATTACGACTGAAGCGTGGGCTGAGTGCCGAGGACTTCGAACATCGTACAGGACTCAATGCAGTGCAATTTCGTCAACAGCATCTGGCACGCGCGGACGCCTTAGGCTTACTCGAGCCAGGTCGATTTCAGGCCACCGCGCTGGGGTGGCGGCATCTCAATACCATCCTAGAGATGCTGATCTGACGCTTTCCGGGTATAGAGCAGATCAAATACAGCGTGACCAAGTCCCTGGCCACGCCGCTCAAATTTTGTAATCGGCCGTCGCGTTGGACGTGCCACATAATCCGCCTCTGGTGATTCATTGTGCCAAGCTGCAGAGCGAGCGAACACATCAACAATCCACTCAGCATAGGGCGCCCAATCGGTTGCAAGATGACAGAAACCACCCAAGCACACCCGATTTGCGAGCACATCGATTAACGGTGACTGAATCAAGCGGCGCTTGTGATGACGCTTCTTGTGCCAAGGATCCGGAAAGTAAATTTGCACGCCAGAAAGACTTGCGGGTCCCAAACCATCCGACAACACATCCACCGCGTCCTCGCACAGGAGACGGAGATTCTGCACGCCAGCCTTCGCAGCCTCGTTCATTAGCCGACCAATCCCTGGCTTATGGACTTCAATGCCCAAAAAATTATGGTGTGGTTCTTGAATCGCTTGGGCCAATAAGGAATCACCCATGCCAAAGCCAATTTCAAGGATGGTCGGTTGCTGCACTGGGAACAGTGTTTGGAGATCTAATCGACGCCCCTCACAGGTGACGCCATAGGTCGCCCATAGCGCCTCGAATGCCCGCTCTTGCGCATCTGTCATTCGACCAGCACGCACAACAAAGGATCGGATTGTACGCATGGGAGCCAACCCTGAGGGTGCTGTCATCGAATCAAGCCTGTCTCAGGGCTTGAGGCATCCGCATAGCGACGGCGCGGCATCCGACCGGCTTCGTAGGCTAAACGACCACTTTCGATGGCGAGCTTCATGGCTTCTGCCATCTTGACCGGATCACGGGCTTCGGCAATCGCGGTATTCATCAAAACGCCGTGGCAACCCAGCTCCATCGCGACCGTCGCATCCGAGGCTGTCCCAACGCCCGCATCCACAATCACTGGAACCTGCAAGTTCTCTAGGATTTCGCGGATATTGTATGGGTTTTGCAGCCCAAGGCCTGAGCCAATAGGCGCACCCAAAGGCATCACAGCCACACAGCCGATCGCTTCGAGTTCTTTCGCGATTAATGGATCATCCGAGGTGTACACCATGACTTCAAACCCTTCTTTCACAAGAGTTCGAGCGGCTTCAAGTGTCTCCACGACATCCGGATATAGGGTCCGAGAGGCACTGATTACTTCGAGTTTCACCAAGTTATGACCGTCTAACAACTCGCGCGCCAATCGACACGTCCGAACCGCATCCTGCGCGGTGTGACACCCTGCCGTGTTGGGTAACAAGGTATAACGGTCTGGCGAAATCACATCCAATAGATTCGGCTTTTTGGGATCTTGCCCGAGGTTCGTACGGCGAACGGCCATGGTGACAACATCCGCGCCACTTGCGGCAATCGCACGACCTGTTTCATCAAGGTCCTTGTATTTCCCAGTCCCAACCAAGAGCCGCGACTTCAGGGTATAGGACCCTACCTTCAGTGTTGCCGACATTCGAATTCCTAACCTCCTCCGATCGCATGCACGATTTCCAAACGATCCCCATCCTGAAGCAGTGTCTCCGCGTAGGCAGATTTGGGCACAATCTCCCCGTTGTGCTCCACCGCAATACGCCGACCTTCGAGTGACTCGAGCCGTAACAGCATCTGGAGCGTCATCGGCGCTTCCACAGTTTTCGGGTTGTCGTTAATGATAATTTGCATGCGTTATCCATAAAAAAAGGCCGCTAACGCGGCCTTGTCATCTCAGCCAGCAGGCATCAAGCCGCAACGAGTGCCGTGCGCACCTTATTCATTGCGTTCTTTTCCAACTGACGAATGCGCTCCGCAGACACATTGTACTTCTCTGCGAGATCGTGGAGGGTGAGTTTTTGATCAGACAACCAACGACTCGCGATGATGTCACGACTCCGGTCGTCTAATTTCTCGATGGCAGAATACAGACGATCTGTCGAATCCTGCGTCCAATCGTTCTTCTCCAACAACACCGCAGGATCTGCGTTGCTTGCCTCCAAATACTGCGCAGGCGCTAGCGACAAATCATCGTCATCATCAGCGTACCCGTCAAATGACATGTCTTGGGCCGACAAACGACCCTCCATCTGACGCACCACATCTTCACTGACACCAAGATCTGCGGCAACTTGAGTAACTTCGTCTGCAGTGAACCAAGCCAGTTTTTTCTTGGCGCTACGCAGATTGAAGAACATTTTCCGCTGTGCCTTGGTGGTCGCCACCTTCACAATTCGCCAGTTCCGAAGAATGTACTCATGCATCTCGGCTTTGATCCAATGCACGGCGAATGACACCAACCGGACACCCATCTCAGGATTAAACCGCTTCACGGCCTTCATCAGTCCAACGTTCCCTTCTTGGATCAAATCTGCCTGTGGCAGGCCGTACCCAGAATAGCTCCGCGCGATGTGTACAACAAAGCGCAGATGCGCCATGACCAATGAACGCGCAGCATCGAGATCGTTCTCATAATACAAACGATCTGCGAGCTCTTTCTCTTCGTCGGCCGTGAGAATTGGAATCCCGCTGACCGCCTGAACATAAGCTTCAATTTGGCCCCCAGGGAGCAAGCACTCCACTGGCAAATTTTTCTTTGGCATGAGACACCTCGTGTCAGTTAGCTCCTGCATACGCGACCTCGCCGACCTCCTTATCTACCTTAGTAGTATATAGACAGTTCATTGCGTCATTTAGTTCCAAAACGCAAAAAATCAACTGCCGTTCTCATCACTTTTGGCATTAATGCATGCGATTTAAGCGCATCGCAATCGCGCGCTCCGCCCCAATCCAACTGCAGCAAATCGCGACCACACAGAGCACAACCCAGACTTCCCACCGCACCATTAGGGCGTCATTCGGGGCACCTAAGCGCGCCAGCTCCGTTGAAAAGGCCGACGACAATACCGTATTGATCCCCCAGACCACAAGACTCGCACTCATTCCTGATAAGGCACCCTGGACCACAGCACGATACAAATACGGACGCCGAATGTAGCGTCGCGACGCCCCCAGCAGGGTGTACAACTGCAAGCGTCGATCGTCCCGAAAGGCCTCAGCACCACTCACGACAAACACAGCCATGGAGACACCCAACGCGGTCAAGATCACCAACGCGATCACCACACCACTTAACACACGCAAGACATCGGCTAGCCGAGCTTGAATCGAAGGAAAATAGCGGACGGCAAGCACACCCGCCTCCTGAGAAAGCTGGGCAACTAAAGCCTGCTCAGCGTCAACCATCGCTGCTGGCACCAATGTCAGCGCATAGGCATCTGGCAAGGGATTGTCCTCAGCAAGCTCACCGATCGATGCAAGACCATCATAGGCTGCAAGCTCTGACAGGGCTTGCGCCTTCGGGACGAAGGCCACTGTGATCACTTGAGGCTCTGCCCCCAATCGACGCTCCAAGATCATCCGGTCTTCAAGCTCGAGCGACTCCTTCAAAAATACCAAGACCTCACTCGACTCGGTGGTGCTTGGCGTGAGTTGTTGCATTGACAAGGTCGCGTGAGCCAACCAACCCGGAATCGCCAATAACACACCCAACAAAATCACAAGAATTGCGCTCTGTCCTGTGCGATGACGGTCCCGCTGGAACGCGGCATACCAGGCATCTCGATGATCACGGAACCAACGCTGCATCATCGCGAGGTCCCATCCGAACGCAGGCGACCCCGCTCAATCACAATTCGGCGAAATGGCAAAGACTCAACGACCGCTTGTTCATGGGTCGCCACCAATACCGTGACGCCCAACTGCTGGAACTGCGTAAACATCCGCATCACGCGCGCTGATAACTCGGGATCGAGATTGCCTGTCGGCTCATCAGCGACCAATAACGCAGGACGGTGCACGATGGCCCTCGCAATGCCAACACGCTGCTGTTGGCCACTGGATAACACATGTGGTTTTTCCATCGCCCGATCATTGAGATCGACCCGTGACAATGCCGCATTCACTCGTTTCGCAATGTCTTTTTCTGCAAAGCCCGCAATCCTCAGGGGTAACGCGACATTGTCAAAGACAGTGAGATCCATCTCCAGATTGGGGTCTTGGAAGACCGTCCCAACCCGTTGCCGATACCGTGCAAGTGTCTCACCGGACAGTTGACTGAGGTCTTGTCCCGCAACACGCACACTGCCTGTGGTGGCTTTCTCCAAGCCAAGCAGTAATCGCAAGATAGTCGACTTCCCGGCACCAGAGTGCCCTGTCAAAAACGCCATTTCTCCAGGCGCCAGACGAAAGCTCACCCCATCCAAGGCAAGATGGTGGCCATCATACGACTTACCGACTGCATCAAACTGAATCACTGGGTTGGCCCGAATAACGCATCAACAAAGGCTTGACGATCAAATGGCTGCAAATCGACGGCCTGCTCTCCTAGACCCACATAGCGTATTGGCAGACCAAACTCTCGCGCCAACGCAAAGACGATGCCGCCCTTGGCCGATCCATCTAATTTGGTCATCACAAGGCCAGTTGGACGAATGGCCTCCATAAACTCCCGCGTCTGACTTATGGCATTTTGTCCAGTCGATGCATCCAACACCAATAACACTTCATGCGGCGCTCCGATCTCAAGCTTGCCAAGCACCCGCCCAATCTTTGCAAGCTCGTTCATCAAGTTCGACTTATTCTGAAGTCGGCCAGCCGTATCTGCGAGAACGACCTCGATCCCTTTCGCCTTTGCCGACTGAGTCGCATCAAACAAGACTGACGCCGAATCAGCCCCCGACTCCTGCGCAATGACCGGGACCTGAATACGCTCACCCCACGCACGCAACTGCTCTACCGCTGCAGCACGAAAGGTATCTCCCGCTGCCAGTAATACCGAGCGACCCTCGCTCTGAAACCGGTGCGCAAGCTTGCCAATTGTCGTGGTCTTACCGACACCATTGACCCCAACCATCAAAATCACAAAAGGGGTGCTCGCAGCGGGAATCTCGAGCGGCGCATCTGCCGGGGCAAGTACCTCAAATAAGATCGCCTTAAGCGCCGCATGCAAGGCGTCGGCATCCTGGATTCGATCGGCTTTCGCGCGCGCCTCTAGGGTCTCTAATACCCAATCGCAGGTCTCAACACCAAGATCGGCCGATAACAAAATCGCCTCCAGTTCCTCGCGCACATTGGCATCAAAGCCACTCGCAAAGAGTGACTTGATCCCGGTCGCCCAGATGGATCGCGATTTCACCAATGCCCCAGAGAAGGAGGCCGGTGTCGGAGCTGGCACCTCCGGAGTCGGTGTCTGAGGCTCTGAGTGAACCGTTGGCGCGATGGGTGCGCGGATCTGACGCCGACGACGCCATACCACGAGCGCAATGACGGTCGCGATCACAAGACCCAAAAGAAGAGCGATTTCTAAACTCATGCAGAGGATTCCATCCGGATTTGGCAAGCCGCCATGGTACCATTTGCCCGGCGAAGAGGTGATCACATGGTGAAGAAACCAGGCACAGTCCGCATCATTGGTGGGACGCTTAAGCGATCAAAACTCACGGTCTTAGAAAAACCCGGGTTACGGCCTACCCCAGATCGTGTTCGAGAAACGATTTTTAATTGGATCAATGCACGTGTGCCTGGAGCGCGTGTCTTAGATTGTTTTGCCGGCACAGGGGCATTTGGCTTTGAAGCACTCTCACGCGGTGCCGCTCACGTGACCTTTGTTGAACGTGAACGCGAAACGGCCCGCGTCATTTCCGACTCGATGACGCGACTAGGGTGTGCGTCACGGAGCACACTGGTACTCGCCTCAGTGGCTGACGTGATTAGCGAACTCGCGCCTGAGGCAGATTTGATCTTTGCTGATCCACCATTCAACCAAGGGTTAAGCCAAGCGTTCTGTACTTGGATTCGGGGCCGACTTCGGCCAGACTCAGTGCTGATTTTAGAAGCTGAGCGAGACTTAACGCTCGATTTCGCGGGTTTTGACGTGCTTAAAACGCTCCATGCGGGAGCAGATTCCACCTATGTGCTGGCACAGGAAGCGCCATGACAATCGCTGTGTACCCCGGGACCTTTGATCCCATCACAAATGGCCATGTTCACGTTGTCGAGCGTGCAGCTCGGATCTTTGATCGCGTCGTCGTGGGCGTCGCAGGATCAACCCATAAGCAGCCAATGTTCGATCTTGATACCCGCGTCCGCCTCGCGTCGGAGACCCTAGATCATCTGGACAATGTCGAGATTCGAGGCTTTCAAACCCTACTTGCAAACTTTGCGCAAGCCATTGGTGCACGCGTCCTGCTGCGCGGGCTACGCGCGGTTGCA
>RFUY01000180.1 GCA_009922705.1 Gammaproteobacteria bacterium | reverse complement strand
GCGGCCTATCGTTTGATTGCAACGCAAATCGAACAACCATTGCATCTTGGCATCACCGAAGCCGGTGGCTTGCGCTCTGGGACCGTCAAATCAGCGGCAGGGCTTGGGCTCTTGTTGATGGATGGCATTGGCGATACGTTGCGGATCAGCCTTGCGGCCGATCCCGTTGAAGAGGTCAAAGTTGGCTTTGATTTGCTGCGCGCCTTCCGGTTGCGCTCCCGGGGTATTAACTTTATTGCCTGCCCAAGTTGCTCGCGTCAAACCTTCGATGTGATTGGCACTATGAATGCTCTGGAATCCCGTCTCGAGGATGTCACCACCGCCATGAATGTGGCGGTGATTGGCTGTGTGGTGAATGGCCCAGGTGAAGCCCGGGAGGCAGATTTGGGCTTTACCGGGGGCAATCCTGAGAGCCTTGCGCTGTTTATCGACGGAAAGCCTGCAGCGCGGTTGCCTGGCCATGATTTCATTGATGTGCTCGAAGGAATGATTCGGGAAAAAGCACAGCAAAAGGATGCAGAGCGAGCAGCCTTGATTGCCTCGAGCGAGGTGTCCTCATGAGTATTCAGTCTGTCCGTGGAATGCCTGATGTGTTGCCCTCAGAATCTGCGAAGTGGGGGTATCTTGAGCATCAGGTCAGGCAATTGTTCGCAAGTTATGGCCTGGTGCAAATCAGAACCCCCATTGTGGAGCAGACAGGCTTGTTTGCCCGGTCTATTGGCGATGTCACGGATATTGTCGAGAAAGAAATGTACAGTTTTGCCGATCGGTCAGGAGAGAGTTTGACGCTTCGGCCTGAACTGACGGCGGGTGTCGTCCGCGCGGCGATTGAACACGGACTGTTACACAATCAGACCCAGCGGTTGTGGTACCAAGGCCCTGCGTTTCGGTATGAGCGACCTCAAAAAGGCCGCTATCGGCAGTTTCATCAAATCGGCGTCGAATGCTTCGGGATCGCAGATGCGATGATGGATGCCGAGCTTATTGAGATCACAGAGCAGCTGTGGCGTCGACTCGGTATTCGGGAGGCCTTGACCCTGCAACTGAACTCGATTGGGTCCCCCGAAGCCCGCAGTGCTTACCGTGATGCCCTGGTGTCCTTTCTGGAGCAGCATCGTGAGTCGCTTGACGCAGACAGCCAAGCGCGCATTGACCGAAATCCGATGCGGGTCTTGGACTCGAAGGACCCGAACACGCAACAGATCTTGGTCGATGCACCCTCGATTTTAGACGCCTTAACGGACGAGGATCGTGCTCACTTTGATCGAGTGTGTACGGCCCTGACTGAAGCCGGTGTGCCCTATGTGATTAATGATCGGCTGGTCCGGGGTTTGGATTATTACGGGCGAACTGTGTTTGAATGGACAACCACTCAGTTGGGTGCGCAGGGGACGGTCTGTGGCGGTGGACGCTATGATGGACTTGTGGCCCATTTGGGCGGCAAGGCGACGCCAGGGGTTGGTTTTGCGATCGGCGTAGAGCGTCTGGTGCTCCTACTTGAGACCCTGGATGCATTTCCAGCAGACCTTGAGCGAGGCTGTGAGGTCTATCTGATGCTGCAGTCCCCCGAGGCAGAGCCTGCACTCCGCCGACTTGCGTCCCAGATACGGGAAGCCGCGCCCGAGCTGCGTGTGATGACACACATTGGTGAGGGAAGCCTGAAGTCGCAGTTGAAACGCGCGGATAAGTCAGGTGCGCTGGTCGGATTGATTCTCGGGGAAGACGAGTTGCGCACAGGTCAGGTCCAAGTCAAACCGCTACGGGGCGGTGAGACTCAGACTGTCGACTACGCCGACGCCGTCGCATACTGTCAACGTTTACGGAAAGCACAATGGATTATTTAAGGTCTGAAGACGAACAAGAAGAGCGCCTAAAGGCGTGGTTAAAGAGCAATGGCAGTGGCCTGATCGGTGCCCTTGCGATTGGGATCGCGGGCGTCTTGGGTTGGCAGCAGTGGCAAAGTTATCAAGCCAATCAGGCGGCGGATGCGGCCTCGCGCTACCAACAACTGTTGGAACTGTCTGCCGCCGAGTTTTCCGACCCCGCGCAGGCTGAGAACTACGCGACGCTTGTGAGTGTTGCCAGTGGGCTCATGGACGCGCATCCAAAAACGACGTATGCGGCCATGGCGGGAATGGTTGTCGCCGCACAAGCGGTTGAGAAGGGTGAGTTGGATGTGGCTGTCGCCGAACTGACCCGTGCCCGCGATACGCTTGATGCGCCTGAATTGATTGCCTTGGCTGATCTACGCTTGGCACGTCTCGAAGCCGAGTTAGGACAGGTTGAGGCGGCACTCGCGCGAGTCCGTGGCGTGACCTACGCAGGGCTGTCTGGTGTCAAGAAGGAAATTGAAGGGGATCTTCTGTTGCAGTTGGGTCAGGTCGCAGAGGCGCGCGTTGCCTACTTGGCCGCGCAAGAGGCGTTGACGACGGCGGGAATCAATCAGCCCGCGATTGCGTTAAAACTCTCCGGACTTCCAGGAGCAGCCCAATGAAGATGGTTTGGGGTGTCATGATCGCGCTGGTCCTCGCGGGCTGTTCGAGTGCGCCCGAGAAACCGAAACCCAGCAAGCTTGAGCGTCTCGCGACCCCGTTGGACATGCGGGTGGTTGAGCGTGTGCGTTTGGGGGGTGATCTCGACCGAAATGGCCTCACACCTGCGGTTGATACCAACGGGATTGTGGCAGCCGGC
>RFUY01000179.1 GCA_009922705.1 Gammaproteobacteria bacterium | reverse complement strand
GCTCAGGAAACTGAGCACCAAGACTGCCGATCAGAATCACGGTATCCAAGTACACATGTGGGTTCAACACACTGACAGCCAAGATCGCAAGCAACGCCCACAACGACGAGGATGCGACACGTTCAGCCGGTGCCAAACTGCGTTTAGACAACGCAGCCCTAAAACACAAGGCCCCATACAGCAGCAAAAATGCAATGCCCCCATACCGTGCCCAGACAGCCGCCTCAGGGATCCAATGCAGTAGCTGCGCCATGCCAAACACACCGCCGGTCATCAACACTGTATCAATTGATGCGCTGACGCCCACCGTGAGTGCGACGTGCTGGCGTGCCAATCCCTGGCGAAGGACGTGCGCATTCTGGGCGCCAATCGCCGCAATGAGACCGATGGAGACGCCAAATCCGTTCAACACTGGCCACAGCGCTTGCATACTCAAATGACTAAAACCTCAATTGTGGTCATTAATTAGACCAGGGTGGTATTCACAGCAGTCCACCAAGCCCTGATGATGGGTGGACGTTGTGCAGAGCACAACGCGGCAACCCGGTGAACTCGGGGGCACAGTGTGCACCCCCCTAGACCACAAATAAAGGCAAGGATTGGCCTTGTGTGCCTAGGAGAACACCGGCGTCTTGAACGCCAACCGACACGCGTAACGGGCGGCATAACTTCACCTGATGCAGAGGGGGTGAGACTCATGGAAATGACACGCGAACAACAAATAGCACAACTCGAAAAGGACTGGGCAACCAATCCACGTTGGAAAGGGGTTAAGCGGACCTATTCCGCGGAAGACGTCGTGCGCTTACGTGGCAGCCTTCAGCCTGAAAATACACTGGCCGATCGCGGCGCGAAAAAGTTATGGGACTTGGTCAATGGGGACGCGAAAAAAGGCTATGTGAACTGCCTTGGCGCACTCACAGCAGGCCAAGCGATGCAACAAGTGAAAGCAGGGATCGAAGCCATCTATCTGTCTGGCTGGCAGGTCGCGGCTGACAACAACTCCAGCCTAACCATGTACCCAGACCAGTCGCTCTACGCGGTGAATTCGGTCCCGACCGTAGTTCAACGGATCAACAACGCATTCCGCCGTGCAGACCAAATTCAGTGGAAGGCCGGCAAAAATCCGAGCGATGCAGATTGGGTCGATTACTTCGCGCCGATCGTCGCAGACGCAGAGGCAGGGTTTGGCGGCGTACTGAATGCCTATGAACTCATGAAATCCATGATTGAGGCAGGTGCTGCTGGCGTGCACTTCGAGGATCAGCTGGCCTCAGTCAAGAAATGCGGTCATATGGGCGGGAAGGTGCTGGTCCCGACACAAGAAGCGGTCCAGAAGCTCATCGCCGCACGGCTCGCGGCAGATGTCGCGGGCGTTCCTACAGTCCTGTTGGCGCGGACCGATGCCAATGCTGCAGATCTGCTCACGAGTGACTGCGATCCTTATGACCAACCCTTCTGTCTTGGGGAACGGACCTCCGAAGGATTCTATCGGGTCCGAGCTGGCTTGGATCAGGCGATTTCGCGTGGGCTCGCCTATGCGCCTTACGCAGACATGCTGTGGTGCGAAACCGCAACGCCAGATTTGGAAGAAGCACGGATCTTTGCGGAAGCGATCAAAAAGCAATATCCAGATCAATTGCTCGCCTACAACTGCTCTCCCTCCTTCAACTGGAAGAAGAACCTGGACGACGCCACCATTGCCAAATTCCAGGCAGAACTCTCTGCCATGGGCTACAAATATCAATTCATTACGCTCGCAGGCATTCACAACATGTGGCACAACATGTTCGAACTTGCCTACAACTATGCGCGTGGTGAAGGCATGAAGCACTACGTCAATATGGTGCAACAGCCGGAATTTGCAGCCGCAGATCGTGGCTACACCTTTGTCGCGCATCAGCAAGAAGTCGGAACAGGCTACTTTGATGACGTAACCACGGTGATCCAAGGTGGTCAGTCGAGCGTGACCGCGCTCACCGGCTCCACTGAAGAAGAACAGTTCTAATCCGCACGCATTGGCGGACTTGAATTCCGCATGGGGCCCCGCACTCTGAGACAGAGGAGGAGTCCCATGCGGAGCATTATGACACTTGGCGTCTGCGCCATCCTCAGCCAGTCACTCCAGGCGGACATGGTTCCCATCGATACGTTTGCGATCGACCGGACGGAAGTGACCGTCGGCGCTTTCCGAGAGTTTGTGACAGCGACAGGTCTGACAACCACCGCGGAACAGGCCGGGGGCGGTGAAGTCTATGGATTTGGCTGGACGCAAAAGCCCGGCTGGATCTGGTCTCATCCCTTTGGGGACCCTGCAGCTGACGATGAACCCGTGGTCCATGTCACCTTCCAAGAAGCCGCGGCCTATTGCGCCTTCCGAGGTCAACGCCTGCCCACGAATGACGAATGGCAACGCGCCGCTTACACCGAATTCCGAACAGATCCTCCAGCGCCTTTTCAACACGGTCGCACCTATCCCTACCCCACAGGCGAGTCTCCTGTGGGCGCCAATTGCCTAGAGGACTGTGGTCCGACGCCTGCACTTGATCATCGCACCAAGTTACTACGCGGTGTGGGCCATGCGCCTGTCGGACGAACGGTCGCGGGCGTCAATGGACTGTTCGATATGGGCGCCAATGTCTGGGAGTGGGTAGATGGCGGAACCCCCAGCGCGCGAGGCACTCGGGGTGGGTCTTGGTGGTATGGTCAGGCGCGGATGCATCGGAACGA
>RFUY01000178.1 GCA_009922705.1 Gammaproteobacteria bacterium | reverse complement strand
ACTGCTCACCTGTGTGACAGGCGTTTCTGGCTCAGGGAAATCGACGCTGATCAACAGAACGCTGTATCCGCACACTGCCCGACTCCTCAATAAGGCGGTCACATTAAAACCAGCCCCATTCGAAACTTGTGTGGGGCTCGAGGCCCTGGACAAGGTGGTTGATATCGATCAGAGCCCAATCGGACGGACGCCACGCTCTAATCCAGCGACCTACACGGGTCTCTTCACGCCGATCCGCGAGCTATTTGCAGAGACCCAAGAGGCGCGCTCTCGCGGATATTCACCAGGACGTTTCTCGTTCAATGTCAAAGGCGGCCGATGTGAGACCTGCCAAGGTGACGGACTGATCAAGGTGGAAATGCATTTTCTCCCCGATATTTACGTCCCGTGTGACACCTGCCACGGACTGCGTTACAACAGAGAAACGTTGGACATTCAGTTCAAAGGGAAGTCAATTCATGATGTGTTGGAGATGACGGTCGAGGATGCACGGGGCTTTTTCGATGCCATTCCCGCGCTCGCCCGAAAACTGCAGACACTGATGGACGTTGGCCTGTCATATCTAAAACTTGGCCAATCAGCAACCACACTATCTGGCGGGGAGGCGCAGCGTGTAAAACTTGCACGCGAGCTCTCAAAACGCGACACCGGCCGAACACTCTACATTCTCGACGAACCAACCACAGGCTTGCACTTCCAAGACATCCAGCAACTGTTGGATGTGCTGCATCGACTGCGAGATCACGGGAATACCGTGGTGGTCATTGAACATAACCTAGACGTCATTAAAACTGCCGACTGGATTATCGACATGGGTCCGGAAGGTGGACAAGGTGGCGGACTGATTGTGACAGAAGGCACTCCAGAGGCCGTGGCGGCGCACCCGACGTCTTACACCGGCCAATTCCTCGCACCTCTACTGGCCCGTCACTCCGCAGCCTGACACAGCCGTGATCGGCGGCTGTGGTGCCATTGACTGGCCAAATAGAAAACGACGGCCGCCCAAATCATTGGGAACGCGACCTTCTTGGCCCAGGTGAAGGGTTCGTTAAACGCAAACACGGCCGTCAGGAAAATACAGGTCGGTGCGATGTATTGGAGAATACCCATCGTCATCAAACGAACACGCTGAGCCCCATTTGCGTAAAGGATCAGAGGCACCGCCGTGACCGCGCCGCACCCGATCAAGAGCAGGCGCTCTGATGCAGTGCCATCCACAAAATGATTGATCGAGTCGCCATCCATCCAAAGGAGATAACCCAGTGCTAGTGGTGACAGTAAAATCACCTCGAGAAGAAATCCTTGGTTTGGCGGCATCGGTAACGCGCGCTTCGCGAGCGCATAAAGCCCCCAACTCACTGTCAGCAGGATCACAGTCCAAGGCAGAGACCCGTGTTCAAAGGTCAGCACAACCACGGCACCGACGACCAATGCGAAGGCCGCCATCTGCAAGGGTTGCATCCGTTCCTTCAGAAATACCGCGGCAAGTACAATACTGAAGACCGGATTAACGTAATATCCAAGGGCCGCATCCAAGGCCCGCTCTGTGCTGATTGCTACGACATAGGTCAACCAGTTCACACTGATGAGCAACGCGGTCAGAAGCGCCATGGCCAAGCGACGCGGATCCATTAACGCGTCTAAGACATCACGACCGCGACCCATCACCAGAAGCACACCTGCTGCCACGGGGATCGACCACAGAATCCGATGTGCAACCACCTCTCCCGGGTTCATGTACGCCATCAGTTTCAGGTACAGCGGTAGACCGCCCCACAGCGCATAGGCACTCACCGCCAAGGCCAATCCAACGGGCTCATCAATGTCTTGACGGTGCATACTGCCTTCCTCTGGCGCGCGACAGACAAAAAAAAGGCCCAGCGTGAGCAGGGCCTTTAGGGGTACTCACATGAAACTTATTCAGCGTCCGCCGCAAACTCTGGGCGATCGACCAATTCCACGATTGCCATCGGTGCAGCGTCGCCTGCGCGGAATCCATTTTTCAGGATGCGCAGGTAGCCGCCTGGACGGGCTTGGTAACGTGGGCCGAGTTCAGCAAACAATTTTCCAACGGCTGAATCATTTCTCAGACGGGAAAACGCCAATCGACGGTTCGCAACAGAATCTTCCTTCGCCAAGGTAATCAGTGGCTCAGCAACGCGACGAAGCTCCTTGGCCTTTGGCAGAGTGGTCTTAATCACTTCATGCTCAATCAAGGAGGCAGTCATGTTGCTAAACATTGCCTTACGGTGACTGCTAGTCCGATTTAATTTCTTTCCACTCTTCAGATGACGCATGGTCTCTTCTCACTCTCTAAGGACACCGTCTCACGACGGGTCAATCATCCATTTAGGCGCTTTCTTCGCGTGCAAATCCAGCTGGTGGCCAATTCTCAAGACGGGAGCCCAGAGACAACCCACGAGACGCCAAGACGTCTTTGATTTCCGTCAACGACTTCTTACCCAAGTTCGGCGTCTTCAACAATTCCACTTCGGTGCGCTGTACCAAATCACCAATGTAATAGATGTTCTCGGCTTTCAAGCAGTTCGCAGACCGAACTGTTAATTCGAGATCGTCGACCGGACGCAACAGGATCGGATCAATCTCATCCTTTGCCTGCTCATGCTCAGAGACCTGTGGGCCCTCGAACTCAACGAATACAGACAGCTGCTGCTGTAGCAGGGTGGCTGCGCGACGAATTGCTTCCTCCGCTTCCAGCGTGCCGTCAGTCTCGAG
>RFUY01000177.1 GCA_009922705.1 Gammaproteobacteria bacterium | reverse complement strand
GAAGATAAGCCAAAGCAGCCGGCGCGACGCGCTGCACCGAAGCGGAGTTTCGTTAAACAGTGGTAGGGCGCAGAGAGCGCTCGATCAGGTAGGCGGCAAGGTTGCTGACGGTGCGCTGCTCATTTGAGGCTTTGTCCTTCAGAAGCTTTGCCACAGCAGGGGTCAAGACCACTTGCACTCGAATACCTTGCGCCATGCTCAGAACGTAGTATGATTTGCGTACCGCGAAGGCCGATGAGCTGACGCGGCAGTCACATCGTATCGTCAATGGAGGATTACTACCGCTCTTCTTCTTGGCAGCGCAAACGCCAGCAACGCTTGGAGTGCGACAACCACACATGCCAAGGCTGCGGCATAACGCAACACCAATTGTCTGAGCTTGGCTGGCCGCCTCTGCAGGTTCACCACAAAAACGCCGGTCCACCTGACTACCGCTACCCATCGTTTGGCAACGAGCAATTATGCGACCTTTTATCGCTTTGCGCGGACTGCCACGACGGCATTACGAATTCAGTCAGGCAGCAGCGTTTCAAGCTTGATCCTCGCAAGCAAGTGCAGCACACGGCAGTTGCAGCGCCATCACTTTCTGTTTCCTTGGAGTCTCAACGTGTCAAGCCTCAATACAATCCAGATCACAATTTCGGGCGAGAGCCCATTGCTCCTCCACAACGGTCAAACAGCCGATCCGCGAAATACTTACGCGAAGGCTATGAAGGCGGTCAGCTCTAAGCGAAAAAAAACCGATGCCGACTACGACGAGCTAGCGCGACTTGAGTGGCTAGCTGGTCTGTATCGTTTTCGCGACGAATTGGTTGTCCCGGATTACGTGCTTGAGGCTGCTTTTATCAATGGAGCAAAAAAGTCAAAGCGCGGTCCCCAAGCGAAATGCGGCTTGTTTTTTACGGAGCATGCAGTTCTTGGCTTTGCTGGCAAGCCAAGCGAGATCAATGATCAAACGCTGTCTGATCTTTTTGACAGCGGTGAATGCACTCACACTGTTGGCGTGAAGGTTGGTATGGCCAAGGTCATGCGCACGCGACCAATGTTTCGTGATTGGAGCTTGAAGGCGACAGCACAGTTCGACCCTGATGTCTTGAACCTGCGAGATGTTGAAGAGATTGCTGCTGACACTGGCAAGCTGGTTGGGCTGGGCGATTGGCGCCCGAAGCATGGACGATTTAGCGCTCAGGTAACTCCAGTCACTCAGGTGCTTGATCGAATGCTCGCTCAGGTTGGTTGATTTGCTGGCATCCACTTTGGTGGTGTAAGTCCAGATCTGGCAAGCCGGAGTTCGGCGCGGTAGAGCAAGTTATGGCGGGGTGCGGTCCGGCAAGGCTAGGTACGCCACGGCTTTTTATGGCAAGGGCTGATGATCTCAGCACTGGAGGCTTCGGCCTCCTCTGCTGGGCTCTTATGGGTTCAGTTTTGGCAAGGTGAGGTTGAGTCGGGCGTGGTGGACCGTGGTGAGGTGTGTCAAGGTGAGGTTGGGTCAATGCCCTGCTTCGGCAGGGCATTTTGCTTTCAGGCGCTAGACTTTCGGTAAATTCTGGCGTGTTTCAGTGAACATTCCCCAGAAAATTCAAGCGGGCACGACCGCGATCTGGGTCGACGACGCCACTGTTGACATTTTTGGCGCAGCTGTAGATAACACGACATACAGCCTCACGTATTACCTGCGTGCAAATACAGCAGGCGAAGGTGTCACCGTTGCCTCTGTTGCGTATGAGAGCGGCTGGAAGACGACTCTTGTTGCCGCCACGACTTCCGGCATGGACGCTGGTACGTGGTACTTCCAGGCGGTTGCAACGAAGCTCAGCGACGCTTCTGTGCTTGAGCTGGGACGCGGATCGTTCACGGTTGAGGCGTCGCTTACGTATTCCGGTACTCCCGGCGCCTTTGACGGCAGGTCGCAGGCTCAGAAAGACCTTGAGGCAGTTCAGGCCGCTATTCGCACAATCATTTCCGGTGGCGGTGTTTCCGAGTATCGGATCGGCAATCGCAGCCTGAAGAAATATGATCTGACTGAGTTGCTTGCGCTTGAAAGCAGGCTCAAGGCTGATGTGGTTCGCGAAAAGAAAGCTGAAATGATCGCGAACGGCCTTGGTAATCCAACTTCCCTCTTTGTTCGCTTCGGTAACGGCTGATGGGTATTCGCACCAATATTATGCGTCGCCTTGGCTTTCAGCCGATTCCCAAGGCTCTCCCGCCTGTAAGGCGTCGCAGCTATGCAGGTGCGCTTATCAGTCGGCTTACGAGTGATTGGCTGGCCACTCAGGCAAGTTCCGACGCCGAGATTCGCACCAGTTTGCGGAAGCTGCGCGACCGCAGCCGCGAGATGGTGCGGAACAACCCGTATGCCAAGCAGGCGAAGCGGACTACGCAAATCAACGTTGTCGGCGCTGGCATCAAGATTCAGTCGCAGGTTGCAGCGCTGCGTGGCAACAGGCGCGATGAGCGGACCAATACGCTGATCGAAAGCAAGTGGGCATCCTGGTGCCGCGCGCAGCATTGTGATGTTTCAGGGCGCCATAGCTTCCACGTAATGGAGTGGTTGGCCGTTGGCGCCCTTCCTGAGTCAGGGGAGGCTCTGTTCAGGATTGTGCGTCGTTCGTTCGGCGGTAGTCGAGTGCCACTGGCGCTCCAGATGCTTGAGGCTGATTATTTGGATGAGGAGTATCAAGGCCCAACCCTCGCCCAGCGGAACGAATGGAGGCTTGGCGTAGAGATTGATGAATGGGGTCGCCCTGTGCGGTACGCCTT
>RFUY01000176.1 GCA_009922705.1 Gammaproteobacteria bacterium | reverse complement strand
TCTGATTTCCTCGCCGCACCATTGAATTGATCCAGACTGGGCAATGTGGCGTCCGGAGATCGCTCGCATTAACGTTGTTTTGCCAACGCCATTACGACCAAGTACACAGGTAATCTTGCCGATCTGCGCTTGGATCGAGATTCCGTAGAGTGCCTGGCTTGCTCCGTAGTACAGGTCTAAGTTATCAACGACGACCATTTAGCGCCCCAAATACACGTCAATCACTTCAGGGTTTGCTGAAACTTGGCGAAGCGAGCCTTCAGCCAGAACCCTCCCTTCATGCAATACCGTGACTTTGCAGGCTAAGGCAGCCACAAAGTCCATATCATGCTCGACGACAATCACGGTATGTTCTCCCGCGAGGGATCTCAGTAAGTCGGCCGTCTTTTGTGTTTCGGCGTCTGTCATTCCAGCGGCAGGTTCATCGACGAGTAAGACTTGCGGGGACTGAAGTAGCAGCATGCCGATTTCTAGCCACTGCTTTTGTCCGTGGGACAAGAGGCCGGCCCGGGAGTCACCCATTCCATCTAATCCGACTCGACTTAACGTCTCTTCAATTCTGTCGAGATCCGCTGGTGAGAGCTGATGCCAGACTGCTGCCCATGGGCTCCGACGCCCATTTAGCGCAAGTTCAAGGTTTTCGAAGACCGATAGGGTTTCAATCACACTCGGCTTTTGGAATTTTCGTCCGATCCCGAGATTGGCGATTGTGGCTTCATCGAGCGTGGTTAAGTCATGTTGACCCAGAAACAGCGCTGTGCCGGTATCCGGCCGAGTCTTTCCAGTGATGACATCCATCATGGTGGATTTCCCTGCACCATTTGGTCCAATCACCGCACGAAGTTCGCCATGATCCATCGTCAGGGACAGCGAATTGAGCGCGCGAAAACCGTCGAAGGAGACTGTGATTCCGTCAAGATAGAGCGCGCTCGAGGTGATTGGAATCATGTCAAGCTCTCCAGGTTCTTTGCTCGACCGCGCTGTCGCGCCATGACATCTTCAAACAGCCCGATCAGTCCTTTCGGCAAATACAGGGTGGAAATCACAAAGATCGCACCTAAGAAAAATAGCCAGGCTTCCGGGTAAAATCCGGTGAATAGGGTTTTCGCGAAGTTCACGAGAACAGCGCCGATTGCAGCGCCGAAGAGACTACCTCGACCACCGAGCGCAACCCAAACAACAACCTCGATGGAGGAAAGTGGACTGAATTCGCCAGGATTAATGATGCCGACTTGGGGCACATACAGTGCGCCAGCAATTCCCGCGAGCATTGCAGAGAGCACGAAAATCGAGAGCTTATAGTGCTCAACGCGGTACCCCAAAAATCGTGATCGCGCCTCGCTATCTCTGATCGAGATCAGTACCCGACCATACTTCGTCTGCATCAACTGCTGAGAGCCATAGAGCGCCAATAAGAGGGTCATCGCTGTAAGCAGGACTAGACTGACGCGCGTCGACTCGGCGGTGATTGGTGCTCCAAAAATCTCTTTGAAGTCAGTCAGCCCATTATTTCCGCCAAAGCCAAGTTCATTCATGAAAAAGGCCAACATCAGGGCATAGGTGAGTGCCTGAGTGATGATTGATAGATAGACGCCAGAGACGCGTGACCGGAAGGCAAACCATCCAAAAATCAGGGCCAATAGACCGGGAATCAGCCAAGCCATGATCAGAGGCCAAGCCACCGAGTCCGAACCAAGCCAATACCAGGGGAGGGCGTCCCAATTTAAAAACACCATAAAATCGGGCAGGTCAGCGTTCCCATACATGCCGCGGTCACCGATTTGGCGCATTAGATACATGCCCATGGCATACCCACCCAATGCGAAAAATGCGGCGTGGCCGAGGGACAAGATGCCGCAATAGCCCCAGACTAGGTCAAGCGCGAGCGCGAGCAATGCGTAACACAGATACTTCCCGATCAAGGTGAGGGTATAGCCGTCCAAGGCAAACCCGGAAGAGGCCGGCAATACCACATTGGTAATCACGATCGTGGCGATGGTTGCAACAATGAGCATCATCACCGCTCGATTCATCCAAGACATCGTCATTTTTTAATCCTCGACCGATCGACCTTTGAGCGCAAAGAGCCCGCGTGGTCGCTTTTGAATGAAAAGAACAATGAAGATCAGCACAAGAATTTTTGCGACAACAGCCCCAACCCAAGGCTCCATGAGCTTATTCGCGATGCCAAGGCTGAAGGCGGCCACGACCGTGCCAAAGAGGTTTCCTACACCGCCGAAGACAACGACCATAAACGAGTCGATGATGTAACTCTGTCCAAGGTTTGGCCCGACATTGGTCAACTGGGCCAAGGCCACACCGGCGATCCCAGCAATTCCAGAACCAAGTCCAAAGGCCAGCGCATCCATGGTTTTGGTTTGGATCCCCATGGACGCGGCCATTCCACGGTTCATGGTGACCGCACGAATGTGCATGCCAAACGATGTCCGTTGCATGAGTAACCAAAGGCACCCAAGGATGAGTAGCGAAAAGACGATGACAAAGACACGATTGTACGTCAGGGCAAAGGCGGCATTCACCGTCCAGGCGCCGCTGAGCCAAGATGGCGTGATGACGGACTGGTTAAGGGGTCCAAATAAGGAGCGGACTAATTGCTGCAAAATCAGGCTGACCCCAAAGGTGGCCAACAAGGTTTCGAGTGGCCGGCCATACAGGTGTCGGATGACGGTGCGTTCAAGCAGGATTCCCATTGATCCAGACACTAGAAATGCAGCCGGAATGGCAAGTAGCAGATTCCATTCGAGTGTCGAGGGGAACAGCTGTTGCATC
>RFUY01000175.1 GCA_009922705.1 Gammaproteobacteria bacterium | reverse complement strand
GTATCCAGACCACCGATGAGATCGACTGTCTTCCCTGCTGTAATGTCTGTCCCAATGATTAATTGGCGATCCGCTTTTACTTCAATCGTGGAGTCCACATCGTAACGAACGATATTACGGCCGATGTATTGACCTAACTGGTCACGCTGCATTTCGCTACGGCCGCCAGAGATCAGAAGCCCCTGCATATCGACGTCACCGACGCCCGATAACTTGATCGAACCATCTTTATAGGTTCGGCCTGCTGTACGACCAGTTTGAGCGCCTGAAGCAGCGTAGTCCCAAGTCCCTTCAGCGACAATCTCTGAGGCACCGTGAACAATTAACCCAAATCCAGAATCATCAGTGCCACCGGCGACGTTGATTTCACGACTGGCGTTCAAATAACCACCGGTCTGAACCGCGACGTTCGCGGCATTGAGCGTAGTCCCACCGATGAAGACTCGCCCGTCAGACTCAATCGAAAGATCCGATTCTCGACCCGTCCAACGGATTCCTTGCTCCAAAAGAACCGTCTCTGCAGGCGTCTCCGGATCTCCATCGGTATCTACATCGCCAAAGGTTTGGTAGATGCGACCACCTGACACCAGAGTTCCCATGATCTCCATACGGCCTTCGGATGAAATCGAGATTTGGCTACCTGCCCCGCTATCGCCGAGACCCGCTGCAGTGATGCCACCAGATGTGTTGATCAATAACGCCACTGCATTCATGTTCTCGATCAAAGGAAGATCCATGAATGCGCCATTCCAATAATCATCAAGCCCCGCGTAACCGGCCTCGATCGTGACGTTACCGCTTGCAAGCAACCCGGTTTCGAGCCAAACCTGCTGGCTTGCCTTCACTAAAATATTGGACGCACCATCACCATTCGCATCGACTGCAAAATCCACCCCGTTTTCAGTGATCTCGCCACCAGCGACGAGCGCCCCGAAGAGATCAACATCCATTGCACCAATTACAGAGATGTCGCTGTGATGTGCTGTGGTACGGACTGTAGAGGTCGGATGAATATAGACACTAGAGCCTTTGTCATCAGCACGACCGAATGGGTCTTCGAAAAACTCACCTTCGAGTGTCACACCACCGAACAGATTGAGCGTATCAGTCGCTGTCACAAACCCTTCGAGGTAGAGCCATTCATTTGACTGAAGTGTTAAACCAGCGTTCGCCCCGGTTGCATTCAAGTTGCCTCTCACGATGACATCTTGATCTGCACGCACAATCAGATTTTGGTTATCTCCAAGACTGGTGACCGTCCCGGTCACGAGCAACCCATATCCGCCGGCATGATCTACCAGATAGTGTGTGGGACTGGCCGCCGCGATATTCTCGAAATACGCGGTCTTGTTAAAGATGGTGTAACGCGGTGAATACGCTGGGTTATCTGCGCCCCCGACAAGCTTCGCGCGGCCATAAACCTCATCATCATATTTTTGCGATTTTGCGGACAGAGTCATGTCGCCTGATGCGGTTACGGAGCCCGCAAGCAGCATCTCGCCAGACGACAGCAGGTTGAGGGTCCCGTTTGCCCCGGTAATCACGGGGTCAATCAACATGTCTGGGAAGTTCTCAGGATCAGGACTCACAAATTTAGCACCTGAACGAACCGACGATCCTGCATTCACTGCGAGCACATCATCAGTCGTAATCTCAATGGTGCTGTTCGCGCCTTCAGCAAACACGCGCGCCAACTCAACGAGAATCATCGGACCTTCAGCCGCCATCTCAATGGTTGATCCATTGCCACCCACTTCAATCCGGCCGCGGACCTCGATACTTTCCTTCGCCGTGATCTGAATCAGACTCGCATCCGCCGAAGTCGAGATTTCCGCAATACTGTCGACCTGAATACTGTTATGCGACAACGGTCCTGTCGCCAAGTACGGCGGCGTGAAGTAGGCATCACTGACCCCGGCATCGCCAGGCGTCTTGGTGACATCAAAATCGATACGGTTGACAGCCTTCAGCCAGCCCATCACGACCGCTTGCTCATCGACTTGGATATTCAATGCGTCGGCATAGAGTCCTGAGTCACCGGAGCCATTTGGATCGTGGACGTTCTGACTGTTCACTTCCAACCGACGGGTATACACACTCAAGGTATCGAGCGGCGCTTCAACGTCACCAACAACGTTCACTGTGTCAGAGAGAATATTGGTGTCGTCGCGGAACGAGGCAACAACGGAATCTGCTGCACGCGGGACAGGAACCCCATCCGCATTCAACATCTTCACGTTCACCGAGTCTTTGACATCCCCTAACCAGACGACGTTTCCAATATCGCGCCGGCCAACATTAATGTCTGTAAACCCATCATAAATGGCCGCGAGGTCTCGATTCCCAAAATAGAACCCGTGATTCGCGATTTGGCGTGGGCTGCCATCAATGAATGGCGCCCCGACAATATCTTCGGCTGCCGTACCGATGTAATAGGACGATACATTTTTATTGGTGCGAAGCGTCAATGAGGCGAGCCCGACCACGCGACCCACACCACTTAAGAATTCGATGTCATCCGCATTCAGTGTGATATTCATGCCCGCAGTCAGCGAACGCAGATATCCGGATTGCAGGGTCAGTAACGCTTCATCCTGAACCAGATTCAGGACAAGGTGGCCACGCCCAATCTCAACAGCGACGTCCGGCCGAATCACAGCACGATTCTTCCGAATCAGATCACGCCAGACTGAGGCACCGGCTGCGACATTGTTGTCCCACTCGACAGTGCTCTCCCAACGTGTATTCCAGCTGGGGTGCGATTGATCGGCAAAAATGACATAGCCCGGGTTCTCGGGGCTGGTCAGCGCGCGCTCTTCG
>RFUY01000174.1 GCA_009922705.1 Gammaproteobacteria bacterium | reverse complement strand
TCAGCGGACAGTCCGGTGGTACCAATCACCATCGCCATGTCGTGCTCACGACAGAAGCCAACCAGACTGCGAGTCGACTCAGGCGTGGTGAAGTCAATCACCACAGGACGCTCCAGCGCAAATTCACTGATCGCATCCACGATCGGTGCGTTCACCGCTTCCGGACCCACAAGGGACGCACAGGAGTGACCCGCCCAGGCAGAACCGGGACGGACGGTGGCGCCCACTAAATTGCAGTCAGGATGTGCGAGGGTGGATTCCAACAGCACCCGGCCCATCCGGCCGGTGGCTCCGGCAATCACAATGGGTAACACTAGAATTTCATCTCATCAAAAAAGGATTTGACGCTATCAAACCACCCTTCACGCTTCGGCGCATGGGTTTTGTGGTTCATCGTCTCGTGTAATTCTGACAAGAGCGTGCGCTGCCGCTCGGTGAGATTGATCGGCGTCTCGACCACCACCCGGCACAACAGATCCCCTTGGACGCCGCCGCGCACCGGTTTCACGCCTTTCGCACGAACCCGGAACAGTTTTCCGGTTTGTGTCCCTTCAGGCACCTTCACCTTCACTCGACCATCCAAGGTCGGGACTTCAAGCTCACCGCCAAGTGCCGCATCCGTAAAGGAAATCGGCACTTCACAGTACAGATCTTTACCATCGCGTTGGAAGATCTTGTGCGGTTTGACATTAACCTGCACATACAGATCGCCCGCCGGACCCCCTTGTCCACCCGCTTCACCTTCCCCGGACAACCGAATGCGATCTCCGGTATCGACGCCTGCTGGGATTTTTACAGAGAGGGTTTTGGTCTCTTCGACGCGTCCTTGGCCGCGACAATCGCCACAAGGGTCAGTAATCACTTTGCCCGAGCCATGACACCGAGGACAGGTTTGCTGAATGGCAAAGAAGCCCTGCTGCATGCGGACCTGACCCTGTCCGTTACAGGTTGGACAGGCCTTCGGCGTGGATCCAGGCTTCGCGCCGGATCCCCGGCACGGCTTACATTCCGCCAACCGTGGGACACGGATCGTGGTCTCGGTGCCAAACACCGCTTCTTCCAAGGACAGATCCAAGGTGTAGCGCAGATCATTGCCACGCTGCACGGAGGAGCGCCCACCGCCACCGCCGCCGAAGATGTCGCCAAACACATCACCGAAGATGTCGCTAAAGCTTGCCCCTTGCGCGTGGAAGCCACCGGCGCCACCCCCTTCAAAGGCACTGTGACCATGGCGATCGTACGCCGCCCGTTTGTCTGCATCAGACAACACCTCGTAGGCTTCACTCAGCTCTTTGAACTTCGCTTCCGCCTCACTGTCGCCAGGATTGCGGTCTGGATGAAACTTCATCGCCAACCGGCGATAGGCTTTCTTCAGTTCCGCATCACTGACATCCCGGCTGACCCCGAGGGTCTCGTAGTAATCACGCTTGGCCACTTAGGGGCACCCTCCCTGGTGTCGAGACTTAAGACTTCTTCTCGTCATCCTTGACTTCTTCAAACTCCGCATCGACGACATCGGCATCTGCATTGGCGTAGAGCTTCTCGGCAATCTTTGCAGACGCGTCGGTCAACGCCTTGGTTTTGGCCTCGATCGCGTCTTGATCGTCCGAGCTCAACACCGACTCGAGCTCAGCGATCGCATCCAAGACCGGTTGCTTCTCGTCGTCAGTGAGTTTGTCACCGGCATCCGCCATCGACTTCTTAGTGGCATGGATCATGGAATCCGCCATGTTCCGCGCCCCAATCAAGGACTCAAACTTCCGATCCGCTTCCGCATTGGCCTCCGCGTCCTTGATCATTTTCTCGATTTCGTCATCGGACAGCCCGGATGAGGCCTTAATCACGATCGACTGCTCTTTGCCCGTTGCCTTGTCCTTGGCTGAGACATTCAGGATACCGTTGGCATCGATGTCAAAGGCCACCTCGATCTGTGGCATGCCGCGCGGTGCCGGCGGAATATCCGCCAGATCGAACCGACCCAAGGACTTGTTTTGACTGGCTTGCTTGCGCTCACCTTGCAACACATGGATGGTCACTGCGGTCTGATTGTCATCGGCCGTGGAGAACACCTGCGTCTTCTTGGTCGGAATGGTGGTGTTCTTCTCAATCAGGGCAGTCATCACGCCACCCATGGTCTCGATCCCGAGCGACAGCGGCGTCACATCCAACAACAACACGTCTTTGACATCGCCAGACAACACCGCACCCTGAATCGCCGCACCGATCGCAACCGCTTCATCAGGATTCACATCACGCCGTGCTTCTTTGCCGAAGAACGCTTTGACCTTCGCTTGCACCAAGGGCATCCGGGTCTGGCCACCCACCAAAATCACATCACTGATGTCTTTGGTGCTTTGGCCGGCATCCTCGAGCGCTTGTTTCACAGGCGCCAAGGTCCGATCCACCAATTCTTCCACAAGACTTTCAAGCTTCGCGCGCGTCAGTTTGACGTTTAAGTGCTTTGGACCACTCGCATCCGCGGTGATGTAGGGCAGGTTGACGTCCGTCTGCTGGCTTGAAGACAACTCGATCTTGGCTTTTTCCGCGGCTTCTTTTAAGCGCTGCATCGCCAGGGGATCGCCTTTCAGGTTCATGCCCTGTTCTTTCTGGAACACCTCCGCCAAGTGATCAATGATCCGCATGTCGAAGTCTTCACCGCCCAAGAAGGTGTCCCCGTTGGTCGACAACACTTCAAACTGATGCTCACCATCGACTTCAGCGATCTCGATAATGGAAATATCGAAAGTACCACCACCGAGGTCATAGACCGCGATCACCGAATCACCGCGCTTTTGATCCATCCCATAGGCCAGTGCAGCCGCGGTTGGCTCATTGATGATCCG
>RFUY01000173.1 GCA_009922705.1 Gammaproteobacteria bacterium | reverse complement strand
CGCTTTGGCTACAGCGAGGAGGAGTTGATGGCTGGAACCCTCAACGACAGTTGGCGTGAGCTGATGCGCTTCCAGGTGGACCGTGCCCGTGCGTGGTTCGCCCGCTCAGAAGCCGGAGTGCGTTGGCTTGCTCCGGATGCCCGTTGGCCGGTCTGGGCTTCCTTGCGCCTCTACCGCGGCATCTTGGATGTCATTGAAGAGCTCGATTACGACGTCTTCAACCACCGGGCCTATGTGCCCAGAACCGGCAAGTTTCTGGACCTGCCCAAATCCTTTGTGATTGCTCAGGCGCGATGATGATGAGTCCGATGCGACGCCTCCTATCCCGCTTAGCACACCTCTGCGTCAGCGGTTGTGTGGCTGCACCGCTGTTGTCGGCATGGGGGGCGGAGCCCATCACCTTGCCCTCTGGCAAAGAGGTTGAAGGCTTGGGCGCCGGTTGGCCCGCGCGGCAGGCCAAGGCGTTTCTCGATGCGGCTCCGATTCCCGCTGAGTTGCTCCAGAACCTGGATATGGCAACGGCGGTTCGCCTGGCCAATCAGCGCAATCCGGTGGTTCGGCAGAACTTTGATGATTTGCTGGTTACGCAAAATTCGCTTGGTGCTGCCTACGCCACCTGGTGGCCGGTGATCAATGTTGATCTCAACGGTGGCCTCTATGGCGAGACCGCTTACTACAACTATCAAGGCGCTGTGAGCGGGGTTGGTAATCCCTATGGCGGCACAGCAACGGCATTTAACGGCAGCTACTTCCAGAGCTTGAGCCAATTTGATGTCACATGGAATTTGTTCGATCCGGCAAGAACTCCGGCCATCTGGAAGAACAAATATCTGGTGCGGCAGGCCGTGGATTCCTATGTGATTGCACGCCGCGATAACCGTTTGCGTACGCAACAAGCCTTCATTGAGCTTCAGCGCGCGATGGCGCGAATCGAGACGAGTCGCGAGCTCGTTTCTAATGACAAGAGGTTGCTAGGGCTTGCGCAAGCGCGCGTTGCTCTTGGCGTGTCCTCCAAGTTGGAGATCGCCAAACAGACCACAGTTTTGAAGACCGATGAAGTTAATCTGGCTAATTCAGTAATTGATTCCGAAGTGGCCCAGGCCGATTTGGCTGAGCTATTGAGTGAATCTCGCGCCTCCATTCTTCGCCCTTCTAACCAGTTGGTGCCGTTGGGTTCGTGGACATCCGGCCTGGATGAAACCATCCAAGCGGCGATGCAATATCGCAAGGTGATTGAACAGCAGTTGATGAATGTCGAGATCAATCAAGCCCAGGCACAGATTGATTTGTCTGTTTATCGCCCCACGGTTGCCTTGGTGAATTCGCTCTATTGGACCAAGGGTGTTGGCTATACGGCTGTGGGACCTCCTTGGGTCGCGGATGCCCAATCGGATCTGTGGAACGGATCCTCGTTGTTGCAACTCACCTTTCGGGGTTTTGATGGTGGTCAGGCCCGCATGACGGCACAGGCATCGATGAAGCGCGCAAAGGCGGCAGAAGCCGCCACGCTGCAGGCTGTGAATCAGGTGAGGCGGGATGTCCAGGCTTACTACGCCCAAGTGGTGCAAGGTCGCGAAGCGGTGCTGTTGGCTTCACAGCGCACCAATGCGGCCAGTAGTGCCTTGCGCCTGCAGTCGGTACGTTTCAGTGCCGGTTACGGCACCATCACCGATGTGGTGCAGGCACAGCAGGATCTCACTCAGGCGGTTGCTGATTACATCGCGCAGTTGGCGGATTACAACGTGTCCTTGGTGAGTTTGGCCCGATCTAGTGGAATGACCTATGAGCCCGACCCGCAACTCGAGAAGCAGCTCGGTAATCCGCTCTCTCGCCTGCGCTTGCCCTCGCTTACGCGGCCGGTGGTGAATTGATCCCGCGTGCTTGACGGCGAGTGCGCATCGCCTTAGCTCGCGAGCTGAGCTCATTGAAATGAGGGTCATCGGTTATTGAGCGAACCTGACCGTGGAGTTCACGCTCGTTGATATTGATTTCCAGGGTTTGGATTCTTTCCTTGAAGCGGTCTTCGCGATCACCCACGGCCTCTGCCATTTGATTAAAGGCTTCCACCAGTCGCCCCAGCGCGTCGTCGCCGCTGTAAGCCAGCTTTAGGCGTGAATCGCCACCAGCAATGGCATTGGCGCCATCAGCGAGTTTGCGCAGTTCTTTCTTGATTCCCTCTCCAATCTTCCATGCTGCGATCGCGCAGCCTGCAATCAAGAGTCCCGTTCCAATTAATAGGAAGGCAATCAGCTCAGTGGCTTCTTTGCGCAGTGGCGCCCAGGCGTTTTCGAGCTCACCATTGCTGATCTGCACTACTGCCAGCCAATTCCAAAGAGGAAATCCGGCAACAAACACCCTGGATTCCTTGCTGTTCAGCTTTCGCTCGATGACCTCGTTCTTGAACTCCTTGGGAATTCCGCCCGACTGCATCAAGACGGTTTTGAGAACTTCGCAGGTTTGAGGTGTTGGTGTGGCGTAGTTGCAGAAGAGGCCTCCATTGGCACTGCGAGCAAAAAAGGCCACCCTGTGCTCTCGATAGGGCAACAGTTGACTGCTGGTTTGCAGGATGATCGACCCGGCATCGCTGGGCAGGCTTACTCCCAGCGCCAGGCGTGGCGGAGCTCCTTGATTGGAGAGGGCTTGCACCCGCGACATCTGCCAGGCATCGCCCCACTTCATCATGGTGTTGATGCCTGGATTGGTTTGATTCGCCTCGTTGATCAGTCCTTCGAGGTTCTTGGCAGCAGGTTTGGGTACGGTCCAGCCACGCGGCAATGCCTTGCCCTCGCTGGTGATGCCCGCCAGCCGTCTCCAGGTTCCGTCAGAACCTTTCAGAAATACGGAGGTTGAC
>RFUY01000172.1 GCA_009922705.1 Gammaproteobacteria bacterium | reverse complement strand
CCAGACTATCGCGCGTTACGCGATCGTCTCCTCGAGTGCTGCCTGTCTGCCGGCTTGACGGGGACGCTCCTTCTCGCGGAAGAAGGCATTAATGGCACAGTCTCAGGCACTCGCGAGGGGATTGATCAGCTCCGAGCGTTTTTGCGGGCGGATGGTCGCTTTGATCGACTCGAGTATAAAGAGTCTGAGGTTGATCCGGACGGAGAGCCGTTTTATCGGATGAAGGTCAAGCTTAAACGTGAAATTGTCACCCTCGGTGTGCCAGGAATCAGCCCGAAGATGCGCGTCGGTCGCTACGTTGAGCCTGAAGCATGGAATGACTTGATCACAGATCCCGACACGGTCGTGATCGACACCCGTAATGACTACGAATACGCGGTGGGCACCTTCAAAGGGGCGATCAATCCAGAAACAAAGTCGTTCCGGGAATTCCCGAAGTGGGTTCAAGACAATTTGGATCCGACGCGGGTGAAAAAAGTCGCCATGTTTTGCACCGGCGGTATTCGCTGTGAGAAGTCGACCAGTTATTTGTTGGACCAGGGCTTTGATGAGGTCTACCACCTCAAGGGTGGGATTTTAAATTATTTTGAGCGAGTCCCTGCTGAGCAGACCACTTGGGAAGGTGAGTGCTTTGTGTTTGACAATCGCGTGACTGTCAACCATCGCCTCGAGCCAGGTCAGTATGATCAATGTCATGCCTGTCGTCGCCCGATTACGGACCAGGATAAGCAGCGCCCTGAGTATGTGCATGGTGTGCAATGTCATCACTGTTGCGATGCCAACACGGACGCGCAGCGTGCTCGCTTTGCAATGCGGCAACGTCAAATTGAACTGGCAAAGGCGCGTGGCGAGCGCCATGTGGGCGTGGGGTCTGACGAGTTCAGTGTGCGCCAAGCCCGAGCGCGTGCGCTAAGACAGGCGCGCAAACAAGCGCAGCGTGAACGTGCGGCTAAGACAACGCAGCCTCGAGTGGCTGGATAACGTCCGTCGAAAACGCCTTGATGCCGCGAGCAACGTTGGTCGCCCAATCCACCGGTGCGTTTCCATCCGCCTGATCTGAGATGTATTTCCAGCACTGAAATTGAACATTAAAGCGTTGACAGACTTTGGCCAACGCATAGGCCTCCATGTCGACAATATCCGTGTGTAACTCTGGCGGAGCGGTGACAAAGTGATCGCCAGTTCCGCAGGAGACTCCTGGCCCACCGAGTTCGATGTGACCTGTGGTGTCAAATGGTGTCTGGCCAAGCGGGAAGCCCAACGGACGGACATCCATGTCTCGCTGAACCAGATGGTGCACGCGGACGAGACCAGAAATCCCCGGCTGTAACCCTCCGGCAGTCCCATAGTTAATGAGATACTCTGGGCGATACGTCAGACAGGCTTCGGTCGCCGCCATTGCCGCATTGATTTTGCCAACGCCGGTATAGACGACACGCCAGCCAGCGACCAGGTGGCTCGGGAGTTCGTCTTCAAGCGCAACGACGAGCAGCGTATTGTCAGGCTGTGGCTTAGGCTGCATAGGTTTGTAGACTCTTCACCGGCGCAGTCAGACGCGTGCGCCCCTTTAGGTCGGTCAACTCGATCAAGACCACGCAACCGACTACGGTCGCTCCAGACTGCGTCAAAAGTGTCTCAGCCGCGGCCAGCGTTCCCCCGGTTGCCAGCAGGTCATCGATTAACACCACGCGCTTCCCAGCAAGTGCACGATCCCGTTGTACCGCGAGCGTTGCTTCTCCGTATTCCAGCGCATAACTGGCTTCGCGAACGTCGCCCGGTAACTTTCCCTTCTTTCGGATCATCACCACGCCGAGACCGCGCGACAAGGCGACGGGGGTGGCAAACAAAAATCCGCGGGAATCGATCCCAACCAACACCTCTGGCTGCCAGGCGTCAATGGTACTGGCGAGCATCTCAACGGTTTGCTTTAGGTGATCTGGGTGCTCAAGAATCGGCGCAATGTCATAAAACAAAATGCCCGGCTTCGGGAAATCTGGATAGGTTTTGATCCAAGCGTGCAGGGGATTCGTCATGCCAATCCTTAACGTCTTAATAGTGCGGTGGAGGCGCTTGATCCAGTGCCTCAGGCGCCTGTGGGCTGCTCGCGCGCAGTAGCGGTGTCAACACAGCGACAAGTTGCGCGAGCTCTTCAGACAATCGGGCATTCTGCCGTTGCACGAGCGCAAGCTCTGATGACAGTTGATCCAATTGATCTTCCAAAAACGCGAAGCGGATCTCTAAATCCGTGGTGTGTGCGTCCGTGCTCATCTCTTGTAATTCGTCCTCATTGGCCTCACCAAAGAAGCTCTGAAACAGGGAGTTTCTCATGCGTTCATCTCTTCGCCAACTTTTGCGTGCGTTTGTTATTTCAGTGATCGGTGCCGGTATTTTGATTGTGCTTTTGCCTGCATTAGGGATTGCACTTGCGGATGCCGATGGACTCTTGGTGTTTGAAGCGGGTCTGCTCATTGGTCTCGTCATTTTTGCGGGTGTGCTGATTGATGGTGCCATCAGTCGACGCCCTGAGGCGGATCCATATGCCTCGGCGCCGAGGGAAGAGGGCGTTGTGAAGTGGTTCAATGGCACCAAAGGATTCGGATTTATCACGGGGGATGATGGAGAGGATATTTTTGTACATTACCGCTCTGTTCGAAGCCGTGATCGGTATGCCCTTAGAGAGGGCATGGAAGTCAGCTACGTCCTTGGTCGTTCAGGCAAAGGCCCTCAAGCCGAAGACGTGATTCCTCTCGACGATTAGTTTTCGGCCTGCCGAGGTCCGATCAGCGCTGTCAGCAGATCTGCATAGATCGATGCCAGCGGAGCCAGATCGGCGAGTGCGACGCGCTCGTCGACTTGGTGAATGGTCGCATTGACAGGTCCCAACTCAATTAATTCGCAGCCAAGCGTAGC
>RFUY01000171.1 GCA_009922705.1 Gammaproteobacteria bacterium | reverse complement strand
AGGGCAGCCCGCTGCCAGCCCTTGAGGGCGCGCCAGCGCGGCCGCTGCTGCAGGCTCTGGTGCAACCAGGCGCAGAAGAGCCAACCCGCAACGGCCCTGGAGCTCACGAACCAGGGCAGTTGATACACCTGCGATTGGAGCACGGTGGCGGTGATGGCCGCCTCAAGGCCAACCACCAGCCAGAAGAGGCTGTTGGCCAGAGCAAACCAGTGTTGAATCAGCCAGTACTGGAGCTGCGGCAGGTGCCGATTCACATCACCAGCCGCATCAACCCCTTTCAGCCTACGAAGGGATCACAGCTGCAACACCGGTGCGGTGCCCTGTTCATCCCCCGAATCACCGGATTCATCCAACCGCTGCGAGGAGTTCGCTGGGGGTATAGGTGATGTCTCCGATCTTCACAGCTTCAATGCTGATCAGCGTGTTTTCAAACCCACGTGTTTGATTGGTGGCAATCAGATTGGTTGCGCTGCCGCTGAAGCTGTAGTCGCTGAAGGCGCCAAACAGGATGGCGGTATCGGTTCCATCGCCGCCGTCGATCAGGTTGTTACCGAGGTAGCCATCGATCAGGTCGTCGCCGGCTCGTCCGTAGAGCTGATTGTTGGCGGCGTTGCCGATGATTTCATCATCACTCTGGCCACCGATGGCATTTTCGATGGTGACTCCGGCTGCAATCGTGAAGCCTCCGCTGTTCGCATAGTCGCGATACAGTTCTGGCTTGAGAGTGGAAACATAACCGGCTACTCCCTCTGCCGATCGCCGCATGATCTGGTTCTGGGTAGCCCGGGCTTCTTCAAGGCCTTGTTGATAGGAAACGTAGTCCTTGATTGGTATGCTGTCAACGTACTCTTTTAGGGCGTCAAATTGATCCTCGAGCTCTAGAAATCCCGCGGCTGCCTTTGCGGCAAGTCTGAATGTGTCTCGCTCTCTTTTGCTGGATGCCGTGTTTGCTTGTCCTTCAAGTGCGGGCGCGAGATTCTTAAGATCACCGCCGGCAATTGTGGTGATCGTTTTGCTCCAGTTGCTGTAATCGAACGACTGTTCTCTGAGTTGGCTTAATTGCATCGTGAGCGGACTCAGTATTTCTTGCTGTATGTTTAGCCATAGTGGCTGGTTGTTGGAGCTGATTTGGTTTAAGTAGTAGTCAAGATTGTAGGCTTCCACGACGCCGCTCCCAAGCATGAAGCCCATTCGTGAGGCTGTTAGGCCTAGATAGGTATCTAGGGCTTCCGCCCATTGCGTTGCGATTCCCCAGTCGTATCGCTCAGCGGGTGAACCGGTTTCGGGTCTGACTGCATTCATCTCTGCTGGCCTGAGATTGATCGTCAGAGGTTTGTCGAGCGTTTCTCCTGTAATCGTATCTCTTCCCCCTGTATCCCAGATGCACTGCCATGTATTCAGGTTGAAGACATCTGTTAGCCGATAGGTCTCATCGCCATTGCGTGTCGTGTGATTGACTCCATACTTGAGCTGTGCAGCCATGACATCCAGGGCCATGGGTGTCATGCCGGTTGATTTGCTGGGAAATATCGAGCCATCATCGAAGCCATCTACGTATGTCATGATCGTGTATGGCGTCTGGTTGAGTGCATAAAGGCCAGATCCGTAATTGGCAAATTGATCACCGGGACTTAGGCCTGGGAATACTCCAGAAGGCACGCTTCCCAGACCGTCATCATGAGGATGGCTCAGGCCGATGCCATGACCAATTTCGTGAATTGCCGTTCTAAAAAATTTACTTCCGGCGGCAACGCCATTGCCATTGGCCGGTGAAAGAGCCTTTCTGACTTCAAATGCATTGGCATCTGATATCAATGGGACTACGGAGGGTACGGCTTTGTAACCATCCTTGCCTTCCCGCAGCAGACCTTCATGGTTGCCTTGAACCTGTGGCCCGCTGTTGCCACTCAGGTATCCATTGTTGTTGTAGTTTGCGAGTACAAAAATAACATCCGCTTTGTTGGGATTCTTGATTGACTTGGCTCTAATCAGAGCTGTGTCAGTCCATGTCTGATATGCATTCAGATAAGCTTGCTGCGCAGGTTTTGGGAAGCGGGCTACTGGCTTTTTGGTGTTCCAGCCGAACGGGGTGTTGTCGGCTAGCTTTCTTTGTATGGTCGGTCGTTCATCAATGTACTTGAATTGCTGCGGTTGCAGAAAGTTTACTTTTAATGTGACTGGTCTGTCCGCTCCCTTTTGCACCCACTGAGCGTTGTAGGTAACTGCGTCAACCCACGGGTTGTTCCCCTGGGTGATTGGCGAACCGGGATTGACCTGGATTTTCGTCATCTTGGGGTGGGTGTGAAGTTCCTTGGGCTTGACGCTTGTCTTGTGGCTTTGTTTGGGGTTGGCTTCGACCTCCGCTGATGTTGGCTCTTGGCTGGTCGGTGTTGTTGCGCGGAGGGATGCAGCTGTCGGATTCTATTTCTTTAGTGCTCGAACTGGTGTTTGTGTTGATATGCTCTGATTGGTGGTGCGATTGGTTTGATTTGTGCTTCTCAGACGTGCTGGTTGATTGCGAGTCAATCTTTGGTGTGAATCGGATTATGTGCAGGGGTATGGCCGTCGTGTCTGTTCTGCGCAAATTGAGTTAGACGAGTATGAAATCAGCACTGACGCCGCCGTGGTCGGAGTTCCAGAGTGGGCCGAGCGGTAGTGCGCTTTCAACGGGTGATATGAAGCGGGAGATGGTCTTTGGTGTGAAGCCGGCGCCAAAGAGGACGAGGTCGAGTCGTTCTGGATTCACGCTGTATGGTGCCAGTCTGAGGTCGTCGTTGACGCCATAGGTGACGCTCTTTTTGAAGCTTGCCTTAGGTTTAAGGGTTGTCCATGTGTCGACCAGCTTCTTGCCGGTCAGGACGTCGTAGGTGCCGAATGCAGCGGATTCGGGATTCTCGGCATCGGAGTTGAAGTCGCCCACCAGCAGGGTGCGTTTCTTC
>RFUY01000018.1 GCA_009922705.1 Gammaproteobacteria bacterium | reverse complement strand
GCGCGTGTTGATAACTTGAACGAACTTGTCAGTGCATGTCGAGCATTTGAGCCTGAAGATGATGAATCATCAGTGCTCCTGCAATTTTTGTCTCAAGCAAGTCTCGATGCAGGTGAAACTCAAGCAGATCCTGATGCCGACGCGGTTCAGCTGATGACGCTGCATTCTGCAAAGGGCCTGGAATTTCCTCGAGTATTTTTAGTGGGGGCTGAAGAGGAGCTGTTTCCGCACGTGATGAGTCTTGATTCAGCCGGTGGTCTCGAGGAAGAACGACGGCTTGCTTACGTGGGCATCACCCGAGCGATGCAGCATCTGGTTGTGACTTATGCCGAGACGCGTCGATTGAATGGTCGTGATCACTTTGGTCTGCTCAGCCGGTTCGTGCGAGAGATCCCTCAAGACTGTATCGAAGAAGTTCGACTCGAAACACAAATCAGTCGGCCTTTTGTGTCGTCATCATTTGGCGCCCGCCCGGTTGATCGTCCGCATCGGCATCCCAGATTCCAAGATTATGATGATGCGTTTGGAGAGGATACGGGCCTAGGGATAGGGTCGCGAGTTGATCACGGTCTTTTCGGAGAAGGGACGATTTTGGCTTTTGAAGGCTCTGGACCGCAAATGAAAGTCCAGGTCCGCTTTGATGACGGGTCGAAAAAGTGGCTCGTGCTTCAATATGCGAAGCTCGTACCACTCGGATAACTATGCCCCGGGAACGTTGCGAATACGACCGTTGGCATCAATTGCAACAAATACAAACCGGGTTTCTGTCGATTTGTAGCTTTCAGCACCTTGTTCCGTAATCCAGACTTCGATTCGAATTTGCATGGAACTACGCCCAACATCTTCCAGTTCGCCATAGAGACTCACTTCTGAGCCAACGGGGACTGGAGCCACGAAGTCGACGCTTTCGAGTGAAACTGTGGCACATCGCCCGCCACTTTCTGCCATGGCAATTTGTGCAGCAGCTTGATCCATTTGATCCAGCAACCAGCCGGCATAAATGTCGCCTTGCGCATTGGTAAAGCGTGGATGCGCAATCACGCGAAGAATCAAGTCTCCTTCAGGGCGTGGATCAGTTTCGTCAAACACCATGCGTCGTCCTATTGGTTCGTTGGCCGCAGTGTAGAGGATTTTCAGGTGTGATGGTTAATGTCGAGACGCTCTGGAAGTGTGGTTCGTCGAGAGGTTCTTGAGGCCATTGCCCGTTCGATATCTTCGGGATGTGCGCACAGCGTCACGTGACGTTTTGCGCGAGTGACCGCAGTGAAGAGAAGCTCGCGCGTCACTTGGGCATGGGTCAACGCCCGATGGTTTGGGAGCGTAATGAGCACGTCTTGGTACTCAGAGCCTTGCGATCTGTGGATGCTGAGTGCGTAGGCGATCATCGGTTGGCTGATTTGGCTGAGATCAATAAGCGGATGCGTTGTCCCAAAACTGACGAGACGCGGTCCCTGTGTGTCGCCTGCCACTAACACACCGATATCGCCATTGTAGAGATCGAGGTGCGGCTGGTTTTCGGTCACTAAAAGGCGTGTGCCTTGTCCCTTTAACCCAGCGCGTTGGGCGAGTCCCGTGGCTACCTGGTTTAACGCGTCGATGCCCTGGGGTCCTTGTCGAATCGCGGCTAGACACTGAAACTCAAGGCCGTCGGGTGGCTCTCCCTTTAGCCAACCCTCAAAATAAGACGCATAGCCCTTGCGCATTGCCTCCACTAGCGCCTGCGGATCATTGGGTGAAATCAGCGCATTCGCGTCAGTGAGACGCTGAAGAAAGGCACTGGCGTCTCCTGCCAGAATGAGATCTTGCAGCTCTCCAAGCCATTGGTTCCCATCAATCCGGTGCCGCCGCGTCAGGTGGACACGCAGTGAGTCAACGGCGGGATGATTGGCGAGCGCCCCCAAGACGTCTCCAGCCTCGACTGAGGGGAGTTGATTGGGATCACCCAGCCAGATGACTTTGGCTGTCGGATGAACCTGCATGAGCAATTGATCCATCAACTCCACCGAAATCATCGAGGCCTCATCCACCAAAATCAGCTGCGCTTCGCTGAGTTGTTTGAGCTGACTGTGAATCGTCCGGGCGCTGGTCGGGAGACGGCTCACCACATCGGCAGCTACAGGCATGGCATCGATGGCGCGCCAGAGTGACTGGGTCAGCCGTGCCGCCGCTTTCCCTGTCGGTGCGAGCAGTGCAATGCGTTGTGTTTGTGCTGGGAACGCCAAGTGGTGCGCAACGATAATCGCGGCTGCCGTGGTCGTCTTTCCAGTGCCGGGCCCGCCCAGCACCAGCGAGGTCCGGTGGCGGAGTGCGTGCTGGATCGCGGCATGCTGAGACGGGTCTGCGTGTGGCATGAGTGCGGCGGCATGGTCGACCGTGAGTACGCTGTCTTCGGCGGTCAGGCGAGACAAAAACCAATGCGCGATGCGTGCCTCTTGCGCCGCGTGTCGCTCGAATGCAAGCCAATCTTTGCCAAGCGTAAAGAGTCCAGACCCTGGTCTGGTTTGGATCCACTGCGACAAACCGCCGCAGGCCGCGTGCTCTGCTTCAGATAAGGTGATCGCCGTGTGTCCCTCTTGATTTGCGATGATCAGTCGATGGACCAAAGGATCGAGTTGTGTTGGCCATCCTTCCTTGTGGAGCAGAGTGAACAGGGCCCGTTCAGTGGCTTGGAGCATCAATCCACTCCTCGCTCAGTTGGATCACTTGGTCAACCGGAATGGGTCGTGACCAGAGCCCTCGGCTCGGGCCGTGAAGGCCCCGACAAAACAGATAATGGATCTGTCCGAGATGCACATACGGGTCATAGTCGGAGAGACGGAGTCGAAGCCAATGATGCAATGCCAAGGCGTAAAGAAGGGCTTGGGCTGGATATTGGCCATCCTGCATGCTGGATTCGAGGGCCTCGTCGGTATAGGCGGCATCGGTTTCGCCTAAGCGATTGGTTTTGTAATCCAGTAAGTGGAACCGTCCGTCACGGAAGAAAATAAGATCGATAAACCCATTCAGTTGTCGTGCCAGCGGTCGGTTCGAGCCAAAATTTAGCGGCGGCATCCAGTCAATCCTTGCACATCCAGTGCAAAGATCAGCCACCGTCAGTCCGGCTTTAAACGTCAGCCGAAACCCTGGCTCTGGGCGTCGATCTTCAGGGGCGAGCTCGCACAAGGGTCCTGAGTCAATCGGGTGTGCGAGGACCGCATCTGCCCACGCCAACACAGTGGCTTGATGCTCGACTGCAAGTGAGGCGGGCCAGTGTGACTGAAGCCAAAGCGCTTGCTCAGTCGAGGTCCGAGGTGTCTTCAAGCGATCTTCCAACAGGGCGTGTAAGAGGTTTCCGGTGTCAGTGCCACCAGGTAAGGCATGCCAGTGTGTGCCTGTACCCTGTGATGTCCTTGACCCTTGCAATACGGAGAGGTCGTCGGGTTCATCCGAGGCCTTATTTGGAAGTCCATCGGACTGTGCTCGGTGCGTGAGCTGACTGAAGCTGGTCTGCAGCCAGTGCGGTTCTATGGGCTGATTCAGTGACGGGGACTGTTCACCGTCAGTGAGGGTCAGGGGTGCGACGGGGACCTTGGGTAGTTCGGCGATGGCATGATGGTCGCCTAGATGAGTCGGATTGATCTCATCCCAAAGCGCACCAAGGACACCGTCCGTCGATTGACCCAGAAACACGGCGAACTTTGCACGCGTTAGCGCGACATAGGCAAGTCGGCGGAGTTCAGCCTCCTCTTCGGCCTGTTTTGCAGCCTCGGCGTCTGGTGAATGCGTGAAATCCAGGACAGGTCCAGAGGAGGGGTCAACATAGTCAATGGCATAGGCTTTTGACCGTCTCGGTTTGGTTTGGAAGTCTCCGGCCACGAAGACAATTGGATACTCCAGCCCTTTGGCGCCATGAATCGTATTTATCACCACCAGTGACTGGTCGGTCGGTGTTCGAGGCATGGTTTTGGGATCACGGTCTTCGCGCTGACGTTGTTGCTGCCACCATCGCACCGCCTCATACGGCGTCAGGCCTTTCCCATTTTCACCAAAATGTTCAAGCGCATGCAGCAGGTCAGTCGCGTCTGATAGTCCACCAAGGGTTCTACGCGGGCAGTCGAGCTGCAGGTCGGCGATTGCAGCCTGAATGGCACGTGCCGGTCCCTGTTGAAACCATAGGCGCTGCGCTTTGAGGCAGGCATCTTGAAGCTGTTTAAACTCTGGACGCGTGGTCAGTGGCTCTGGAGTGAAGGTGAGATTCATCCAACGTGTTGCAAGGAATTCGGTTAAGGGTCGCGGATTGTGTGGATTGGCAATGGCCGCGAGAAGCGTCCCCAGATCTTGCACGATCGGCCGCTGGAAGACCGTGATCGGGTCACTGTAGACCATCGGGATACCACGCTGAGCAGCTGCCTGCTTGACGTGCATCGCGGTTGTTCGATCGCGAGACAGGACGCACAGATGGTGAGCCATCACCGGAGTCCAGCAGGCACTGTTGGCGTCATAGAGTTGAAGACGGCCCTGTTGGCCAAGGCCGAGTACGCAAGCGACCGCCTCGGCGACTGTCTCAGAGTCTCCATCGTGTAGCCACTGAAATCCGCTGAGAGGTTGGTCATCGAGTCGTAACGCTGGGTGGTTATGCGGGGCCCCTGAGGACAGCGTGGGCATGGTGATCCCGGATCCAAAGTAAGAGGTGTTGGAAAACAGCCGGTTGAGCCCCTGTACGACAGTGTCTGCGGAGCGATACACATCAGTCAGTGTCCATCGATGGGTGTCAGGTAAGGCATCTCGAATGCGCGTGTATTGACTGGTATCAGCCCCCCGAAAGCGATAGATGGTTTGCTTTGGATCGCCAATCAAAATCATGCGTCGTCCAGGGTGAGGTGGATAGAGTGCAGTCAATAAAGCCCACTGCATTCGATCTGTATCTTGGAACTCATCGACTGCAATGAGTTGGTGTGCCGAAAATGGACTGTTCGCGAGCACTGTGGTGGGAACCTGCAGTACGATTTGGAGCGCATCATCGATTAGGGCATCTGGATTGCGAATCCCTTGGGTCTCAAGCATGGCTCGCAATCGGTTAAAAAATGTCTCAATCGCATAGGCTCTAAACTGCCCTTCGGCCTGAGTAGGCCGCCCTAATGCTTCGTACTCATCCCAGGGCCCCGTTGGATGGTTCTCACGGGTTTTACGAAGATAATTTTTCGCGGTGGTGCTGGGTGCGGAGCCTTCCAGACAAGCTGCTTCGTAGTGATCCAGATGTTTTGCGAGTGTCCCATTTGGGTCTGAAATGTCTGCAAACGCATGACGCCGTGCACGAATCGCATCCACCCTGGCCTGCCGCTCCGCTGCATCGGCTTTCAGATCCATGATGCCCTGGGGCGCGGGCTGTCGCTGGGCATGACGATGATTTTGTAGCCAGTCGATTTCCTTCAAAAACGTGGCCATGGACCCGAGGCAGCGCCGGACCCAGAGGGGATCATGCTCGGTGAGGAGCGCACGATAGGTTTCGCAGGCAATGCCGTCACGTAGGGTTCCCAAGTCCTCCATCGCGTCACAGGGGTGCACACCGACGAGCGGACCGAGGGTATTGATCACCTGACTTGCGAAACTGTGAATGGTATCGATTCCAATCGTCTGGATTTCGGCGAGGGCTTTCGAGAGTCTCTGGCGCTGGGTTTCGATGTCGTCTGATTGCCCCTCGCAGACGGCTTCCAAACAACCCAGCTCCTCGATGAACCGCATGCGAAGCCGCGCCCGCAACTCCCGCGTGGATGCTTTGGTAAAGGTCGTCAACATCACAGCCTCTGGCGGCAACCCGTCGATGGCGATGGCGCGGACGACAAGTGTCATCACGGTGTAGGTTTTGCCAGTTCCTGCACTGGCCTCAATGAGATGGCATCCATCCGGGAGTCGGGTTGAGGCGTCAAAAATCTGCATGAGCGGCCTTTAAATGTGATTCTAGGGGACAGACCCAGTCGGTCACGAATGCGCGGTGTTGTTGCTCAAGCGCTGTAAACCCTTCGAGTAGGCGACGTAATCCACGTCGATGCGATAGCTCTCGACTCGTCCAGTCGATCGCAAGCGCTGCGTCAGGTGTCTTGTTCAGTTTCGTGGCATGCGCCAGCGCCTGTGACATCACCACAGGGACTCCGACGGTACGTGCTTGATAGGCGAGACGAACCCAGCCATCCAACAGCGCATGTGCTTCGTCTTGAGGCCAGGGTTTAATCCATTGCGTTTTGGCGTTGTAGAGCACAACTTCGATCAGTCGATCGACCGGTTGACGCGCACAGAGCACGACCGCATCCAGTAGGCAGGGCAACAGCGCGCGGTGGGTGCGTGTTGAAGCAAAGGCCAGACGCGGTACCGTGCTGTCGTATTGATTGAGTAGCAGCAGTGTCTGCCCTGACAAGGTCGTCAAGGTTGTCTCAGGGAGAGCCGATGCGGCTCGCTGATGGAGTAGCGCTTGCACAACCTCGGTTGGGATGACCTGCGACTCAATCTCTGATGGGATCGCGTCCTCAGGGATTCCGGGAAATGTGGTCAAGAGTCGCGAGGGCGTGACCCAGTCAGGTGCGCGCGTAAAGAGTTCGCGCAGCTGATAGCGTGTTAGTGGGCTGAGTGTGCTCGGCTCTATGTCCAGCGGTGGGGACTCCCCATCTTGCAGTCGGGTGCCCTGTTGACTGAAAAAGGTGGCGGCCGGATCTTTAATCGCGCGCAAAAACTCGGCGAGTGTGAACACCGACTCAGTGGGGGATTGCGTCAGTGTTTGAGCCGCGGATTCATGGTCTGGAAGTGGACGCTTCGGGATGGCGGCACGCGCATGGAGCCGTGGTAAACGACGAACCCAATCGCACTCGCTGCCGCTAGAGGTTATCAAGACATCGCGCAATGCCATGACCGCGAGCGCCGGGTCCTCGGGTTGCTGGGTAATCGCATTGCGGCCAATCCAGCTGATCCAGACAGCATCCGTCGCCTGCATAAACACGTCAAAACACCACTGTTTTTGTTGCTGACTGGGGTCCGGATCTCCGCGCCGAGCGTGCGGTTGCATGAGATCCCACGGATGTGCCGGCTGCCGGTCTGGCAAGGTCCCTTCATTGGCACCAATGAGCGCAATCACCCGGCGTGGGACCGCATGGACAGCCTGCGGAGAGGTCACCGAGACCCGGTCATCGAAGTGAAGTGGGCGAGAGAGACCTGTGTCCAGTTGGCTATCGATCCAGCTCTCAACCAGTGGCCATGACAGCGGGAGATGTGGGGCTGTACTGGGGAGTTGCAGTCGGATAGCCTCAACTGCCTGCTGTGATAACGTCTGCACGACCGCCGTCAGGGCAGTCATCCACTCATCAAGCGTTCGCTGATCATCCCATTCGCCAATGGCCTCAGTCGCCTCGAAGACTGCCAAAATCCACTCGAGTCGATGCCCTTGCTCAGCAGAATCTGTTGTCACGCCATCCCGAAATTCGGCCGTCGCTGGGTCGATCAGGAGCCCCCGGATGAGTCTGTCTCGTGCGGCCTCTAAACTGTGCTTGTGGTGTGACAGGCCACGATAGGCGCCTGCGTTGACAAGCCACTGATGGATCAGGCTGCGATCACGTTCTGAGAATCCGCTCTGGGCCTGCACGGCAGGATGATATAGAAAATCGAGTAGCCGTTGACCGCTGAATGCCTGTCGACGACAGTCAAGCACATACTGTAGGCAGGCATCATGCAAGCTCTGCTGAATCAGTGGATCAGGTGCGGTGGGGATCAGCCATGCGCGGTTGTCATTGGTGAAGCATCGTTGAATGATTGGTCCATAGAGCCCCGGGTCTGGCGTGACAATGGCGACATCACCGAGTCTGAGATCAGGGCGCTCATTGAGCTGCGTGATCAGCCACGCATGTAACGCCTCCACTTCACGGGTTGGGTTGGGTGCGTCGACAAGAGAGAGGCTGAGATCGGGTTCGAGTGACGGGCAGTCACCTCCCCTGTAGACCGCCTGCTGTAGGCGCGATAGCGCCGATGCTGAGGCCTGACCAAGGTCCAGTCGTTGGGTGGGTTCGCCGACGGACTCAAGGAGGGTGTTTAGTGTTTGCGCACGATTCCGGCAGAGCGTGTCTCTGAACCGTTCGATCGGGGCGTCACGCTGAGGGCTCTGATCTAAAAACCACGGCGCTTCGCTTGGATTGGTGTGCACAAGCCAGACTTCCCGGAATTGATCGACGACCTGTAACCACTGCATGAAAACCGCGCTTAACCGCTCTGGACAGACCACGATGACGCGACTGATCGAGGTGAAGTCGGTTTTGGACGCCTGCTTAAAAAAGCTCCGAAGTTTGTGGTGGAGTAATGGTTCGGGCAAGTCTTTCTGGACCGCAGACCAAAGACTCGCTTGCCATTGCAAGGTAGGGTCCGGTGTAGAGCCCCCAGATTCCCAACTGAGCAGCCAGTCAGGGCGCTCTGTCAGATAGCGCTGATAGAGTTGCGTCAGTTGCAAGATGCTTGGACCCAAAGCACTGGGACGCACCGGATGGTGTGCCTCAAGATGGGTTGCGATCGCCCAAAATAGGGAGCACGTCTGTTGTGGTCTCTCGATGTGGAAGAAGGTCTCTAACGCCGTCTCTGTCGTGATCCACTGCGTGTTCGCGACTGCGCCATTGTTGTTTGCGAGATGATGCTCCAGCGCCTGACCGGTGTCTCGGTTCGGCACAATGACCCAATCTTGCGCCAACGGCGAATAGCCAGATGGCGCGCGCAGGATCGCGGCCACCGCGTGCATGATCTGGGTCAATGTGGCGCATTCAAATCGTTGCATGCATTGATTTCCGCACGTTGGATGTCTGGACGCAACCAGTTTGTCGCTCGACAATGCAGGGGACGAAGGAGAGTGACTGTGACAAATCCATTGGTGGTGGATGACACCCGTATTGCCCGCATGAAGCCGCTGATTACGCCAGCGATTCTGTTGGAAGATCTACCCCTCACAGACGTGATGATGGCGCAAATCGATCGTGATCGTCGTGAAGTCGCAGAGATCATTCACGGCCGTGATCCTCGTCTGATGGTCGTGGTTGGACCCTGTTCAATTCATGATGTTGAGGCGGCCAAAGAATATGCAGATCGACTTCAGCCGTTGGCTGTCCAATACCAGGACTCGCTAAAAATCGTGATGCGCGTCTATTTTGAAAAGCCGCGAACAACGGTCGGCTGGAAGGGCTTGATCAACGATCCTGAGTTGAATCAGACATTTTTAGTCAACAAAGGACTGCATCAGGCGCGCAGTTTATTGCGTTCACTGGTTGGGCGAGGTCTTGCAGTCGGTTGTGAATTCCTCGACACGATCTCACCGCAGTTTGTTGCTGACTGCGTCAGTTGGGGAGCCATTGGCGCGCGGACAACTGAGAGTCAGGTGCATCGAGAGTTGGCCTCGGGTCTGTCCATGCCGGTGGGGTTTAAAAATGGTACAGATGGCGCCGTGTCGATCGCAATTGATGCGGTGATGGCAGCAGGACAACCCCATCACTTTCTGTCGGTCACAAAACAAGGTGTTGCCGCGATTTTTGGGACCACTGGAAATCCCGATTGTCATGTGATTTTGCGTGGTGGTCGTTCAGGACCAAATTACGATGAGCATCATGTGCAGGCTCTCCGGGATGAGTTGCTTGCGCGAGGCCTGTCCGGACAAGTGATGGTGGATTGCTCTCACGGCAACTCAGGAAAGGACTTTAGGCGCCAGGCTGAGGTCGCGCGGGATGTCTTACGCCAGCGGTCTCGCGCGAATCACGGCCTTTTTGGGATCATGCTCGAAAGCCATCTCGTTGAGGGCGCGCAGCCCATCCAATCCAATCGTGCTGAGTTGACGTATGGCCAATCGGTCACAGACGCCTGCATGGGCTGGCAAGAAACCGCGGCATTACTCGAACATTTAGCGACCGCCACAGCGTAATGTCATATTGCTGTAACAATTAGGGTCTACAACGGCAACGTGTTCGTGGGGATTGCCTCCCGTGCACCCACTAGAACTCTGTCAAACCCTAAAAGGAGTATTCCATGTTTGCTCGTATCGCTACAGCTGCTGCTGTCGCAGTCGCAATGAGCACGGGTGCTGTTGCACGTGATTACGTCAGCATCGCTGGTTCATCGACTGTTCTTCCGTTCGCAACAATCGTTGCTGAGCGCCTTGGCCGTAACCCACAGTTCAAGACTCCAGTGGTTGAGTCTGGTGGTTCGTCTGTTGGTAAGAAAGGTGTCTGTGACGGTGTTGGTACAGAATTCATTGATATTGGGAACGCGTCTTCGCGCATGAAGACTGGCGAACTTGAGTATTGCGACAAGAACGGCGTCAAAATCACCGAAGTGAAGGTTGGTTATGATGGAATCGTGGTTGCGAACTCTAAGAAAGGCCAGCTTCTTGAGATTTCCCTTGCCGATCTTGGCAAAGCGCTGACTGCGAAAGTGCCAGCGTGTGAACTCCGCAACTACAACTGTGCCGGGGAGTTTGTGGACAACCCATACAAGAAATGGTCTGACGTCAACCCAGCGCTTCCTGATGTTGAAATTCGTGTGTACGGACCCCCAACGACCTCTGGAACACGTGCATCGTTCGCTGAAATCGTGAACGAAGGCGCGTATGGAAAGGTGAAAGTTGTGGCGGATGCGCTGAAGGCGTCTAAGCAGAAGTCTAGCGCATTGCGCGCAATGCGGACCGACGGCGCGTACGTTGAAGCGGGCGAACAGGATAACCTGATCGTACAGAAGCTGAATGAAGATCCAAATGCTTACGGGATTTTCGGATTCTCATACTTGGATCAAAACTCTGACACATTGCAGGGTTCAGTCTTGTCTGGCGTTGCGCCCACGTTCGACGCCATCGCTGATGGGTCATACAAGGCTTCTCGTGCACTCTTCATGTATGTGAAGCATCAGCATGTTGGCGTTGTTCCAGGGATTGCTGAGTACATGACTGAATGGACCAAGCACTGGGGTGATGATGGTGCCTTGAGCGATGCTGGCATGATCCCAATGCCGAAGGCGGAGCGTGATGAAATGGCAGCTCGGATGAAGAACCTTCCAGTTCTTGTTGCGGCTGATCTGAAGTAATCTGCGACGCATCGGAGGGCCGGCCGATTTGTCGTCCGGCCCTTTTTCAATGGAGGAAAACGCGTGTCGATGTTGAGTTTGACGCTAATCGTCTTGGTGATTGGAGCCGCGTATTTTTGGATCTCCCAACGGACTGTTGTGGCGATGCGAGCCACTGGGCAACACCGACTGCATTCACTTCCACACTACTACGGACTCTGGACCGCGTCGGTCGCGACTCTACCGGCTTTGATTCTGATGCTACTGATTGCGATTGGTCAGAGTCTGCTGTTCAAATCCTGGGTACAAGAGTTCTATCCCCCCGAGTTGGTTGGTCAAGATAGCTTTAACGAAGCGATTGTCCTCGCAAAGGTCATGAATGTTGTCGCGGGCATTGATTTTGGGACCCCAGAGCCTTGGGTCACCGCGGCTGGTGAGGCTTGGATTCGTTGGTCTGCGACGGGAAATACATTGATGGTCGCGACAGTGCTCTCGATCAGCGTTGTTGGTGGCTTCTTCGCGTATCGGAAGATCAGTCCGGAGTTCCGGTCTCGGAACGCGGTTGAGCGCATCTTGCTCTGGATGCTCGGCTTTAGTTCGACGGTCGCGATCATTACGACCATCGGTATCGTGTTGTCCGTTTTGTTTGAATCCATCCGGTTTTTCCGGTTGGTCCCCTTCGATGAGTTTGTGTTTGGCTTGACCTGGAATCCTCAGTTCGAGGGGGCCGAGCGCGCTGGATCTGGACAGATGGGGTTGGCAACCTATGGAATGGTGCCTCTCTTTGCCGGAACAATTTTGATTTCGATCGTCGCGCTCGTTGTGGCTGTTCCAGTGGGTCTATTTAGCGCGATCTACTTGGCGGAGTATGCCAGTCAGACCGTGCGTTCAGTGGTGAAACCACTGCTTGAAATTTTGGCGGGTGTTCCGACCGTTGTGTATGGATTTTTTGCCGCGTTAACCGTCGCACCCATCGTCAAGATGGCCGGTGAAAGCATTGGATTAACGGTGGCATCCGAGTCTGCCCTCGCGGCCGGTCTTGTTATGGGTGTGATGATCATTCCTTTCGTGTCATCGCTCTCTGATGACGTGATCAATGCGGTTCCTCAGTCGCTGCGAGATGCAGCCTATGGCCTTGGGTCAACGAAAAGTGAGTGTGTACGACAAGTCATCCTCCCTGCCGCGCTTCCAGGCATTGTGGCGGCCGTGATACTTGCAGTGTCGCGGGCAATCGGGGAAACGATGATCGTGGTGATGGCGGCAGGTCTTGCCGCGAATCTGTCGTTCAACCCACTCGATGCGGTCACCACGGTGACCTCACAGATCGTCACCATTTTGGTGGGCGACCAGGAGTTTGAATCGGCGAAGACACTGTCTGCCTTTGCGCTTGCTTTGATCTTGATCATCATTACGTTGGGGCTGAATTTCTTTGCTCTACAAATCGTTAAGAAATACAGGGAACAGTATGACTGAGACAACTGTACGGGTCTTGAGCCCACAAGATGCGATAGACCGCGTGGGTGCGACGTTAAAGCGTCGTAACCGGTCTGAGTTAAAGTTTCAGTGGCTTGGTAAGTCAGCAATTGGTTTGGCGCTTGCGTTTCTTGTCCTCTTATTTGCAGCGATTTTTAGTAACGGAATTCCTGGGTTGTTCCAGCATTACGTCACCTTTGATGTGACCTTGGATAAGGCTCGGCTCGATCCTGCCGGTGACATGTCCCCTTCATCGCTGTATTCCGGAGATGCTGAGGCGCTGGTTCGCGAAGGCTTTTTGGCCGCACTTGGGAATCCCGAGGGCCGAACAAAAACGCGGGCGGCACGGGGGATTTTATCGTCTGGATCGGCACAGCGTTTTGTTGACTTCGTACTTGATAACCCGGATGCAATGGGCCAAACCGTTGCTGTGAAGTTTGCTGTCGACGATGACATCGATTCCTTCTTGCGCGGCTTTATCAAGCGTGAGACCCCAGAATCAGATCGGCGAATCAATGACCAAGTCATTGCCTTTGTCGATAAATTGCAAGCCGATGGGCGGATTAGCTACGAATTAAGTGACTACCTGTTTTTCGGGTCGGCGTCTCGTGATGCCGAGATGGCCGGGATCCGTGGGGCGTTGATTGGATCGATTCTAACGCTGTTTATCTGTGTGATTATCGCGTTTCCTCTGGGTGTGGCGACAGCCGTCTACCTTGAGGAGATAGCCCCCAAAAACCGCATCACAGAAATTATTGAAATTAACATCAACAACTTGGCGGCAGTCCCGTCGGTAGTCTTCGGGATCATGGGGCTTGCTATCTTTATTGTGACCTTCGGGATGCCGCGCTCAATTCCGCTGGTGGGTGGGATTGTGTTGGCGTTGATGACCCTGCCAACCATTATCATTTCGTCACGTGCAGCCATTCGGTCAGTTCCACCAAGTATCCGCGATGCCGCACTTGGGGTGGGCGCGTCGAAGATGCAGACAATTTTTCATCATGTGATTCCGCTGGCGATGCCGGGCATGTTGACAGGGACCATCATTGGGATGGCGCAGGCGCTTGGTGAAACGGCCCCACTCTTGATGATTGGGATGGTTGCGTTCATTGTAGACGTTCCAGGCAGTGTCACTGATCCAGGCACCGTGTTGCCTGTGCAGATTTTTATGTGGGCGGATTTCGCAGAACGGATGTTCGTCCAGAAGACCAGTGCCGCGATCATCGTGCTGTTGGCCTTCTTGATTGTGATGAATGCGTCGGCGATTTGGCTTCGTAAGAAGCTTGAACGTCGCTGGTAAGGGACTGAAGAACATGACGGATACTGCAATGACAACGACGGCTGTAGCAGAAACTCGGATGGAAGATCGCTTACTTCCTGAGAAAACCATCGGACAGGTACATGTTGAGCATCCTCGGATGACAGCGCGTGCAGTGGATGTTCATTACGGCGCGAAAAAGGCCATCGATGCGGTGACGCTGGATATTGGCGAACGCCAGGTGATTTCATTTATCGGACCGTCGGGCTGTGGAAAGTCGACGTTTTTACGGTGCTTGAATCGGATGAATGACACGATTGATATCTGTAAAGTGTCTGGAGAAATCGCAATCGATGGGCATGATATTTATGACCCTTCAGTGGATGTTGTGTCTTTACGTGCGCGAGTCGGGATGGTGTTCCAGAAGCCGAACCCTTTCCCAAAGTCAATTTATGACAACATCGCCTATGGGCCGCGGATTCATGGGCTTGCGACCAATAAGGTTGAGCTCGATCAGATCGTCGAGACCTCGCTGCGTCGCGCCGGATTGTGGGATGAGGTGAAAGATCGTTTGGATCAGCCTGGCACCGGTCTCTCTGGTGGGCAGCAGCAGCGGTTGTGTATCGCGCGTGCGGTGGCTGTGAGTCCGGAGGTGATTCTGATGGACGAACCCTGCTCTGCGCTTGACCCGATTGCAACTGCCAAGGTTGAGGAATTGATTCATGAACTTCGTGCGGAATATACGATTGTGATCGTGACGCACTCCATGCAGCAGGCGGCCCGTGTGTCCGATCGCACGGCATACTTCCATCTTGGGAAACTCGTTGAGGTTGGAGAAACCAAGCAGGTGTTCACCAACCCAGTGCATGAACTGACACAAGATTACATTACAGGACGGTTTGGCTGATCATGGGCGATTTACGCGAAGACTTCACGCGACACATTTCCAGTGAGTTCAATGAAGAACTCGAGGAGCTGTGCGGCGATCTTTTAAAGATGGGGGGTCTTGCTGAACGTCAGGTCCAGCTTGCGTTGCAGGCGCAAGAGCAGTTTGATTCTGAGTTGATCAGTCAGATCAAGGATGCTGAACAAAGCGTGAATGCGTGGGAGTTGCGGATCGATGAGCTCGTCGCTGAAATCATCGCTCGGCGTCAGCCAGCCGCATCGGATCTCCGTCTTGTGTTGGCGGTGTCAAAGATTGTTCGTGATCTCGAACGTGCTGGGGACGAGGCAAATAAGGTGGCACTGATGGCTCAGCAGGCTGCTGAGTCAACCCGATTCTCGACGGTTGGTGCCGTTGAAGTGCGCGCCATTGGAGAGCGCGTGGGCCGCATGCTGAGTGATGCGTTGACGGCCTTTGCGCGACTCGACGCGGAAATGGCATTGCAAGTGGCCCGTAACGACAGGGACGTGGACGCTATCTACCAGTCCGCATTACGGTCACTCGCCACTTTCATGATCGAAGATCCTCGGGAAATCGGGAACGTTCTCAACGTGATGTGGGTGCTTCGCGCGTTGGAGCGTATCGGTGATCATGCAACAAATGTGGCTGAACACATTGTCTATTTGGTGAAAGGCACAGACATTCGTCACTTGTCAGTAACCAATGTCGAAGATCGGATTCGGGCGACACCAGATCGGGTTTAGTCTCCGACGATAAACGGGTGTCTCGGAAACTCGCAGGTAAAGGTTGAACCCTTCCCTGGTGTTGATTGAATGTCTAAGCTCGCCTCGTGGCGCAATAAGATGTGCTTCACGATGGCGAGGCCTAAGCCAGTCCCCCCCGTCGCCGGAGAGTGGCTGTTATCCACACGATAGAACCGCTCTGTTAATCGCGGCAGGTGCTCCGGCAGGATCCCAGGGCCATTGTCACTGACATACAGCTGGACTTTGGTGTCAGACTCCCGGGTTCCCAGATGTATCGTCGCGCCATCCGGCGAATACCGGATCGCATTGTTGGTCAGGTTTGTCACAGCGCTTGCAAGCTCATGCCAGACCCCCGGAAATGAGAGTGTGCTTTGGTTGTCGATCATGATCTGTGTCTTTGGTTTACCTAACGCCTTTGCGAACTCTTCCCCATCTTGGTGTGCATGGTCAATCAGGTCAGAAAAGCGCACCGGTAACAGTTGATTTTGGGGTTTCGTGGTCTCTAACTGCGAGAGAAGCAATAGATCTTGAATCAGGGAGGCCATCCGATCTGCTTGCTTAAATGCTTGTTCCACCGCACGCACGCCTCGATCTGACACTAATTGGTTGTCTAGGATCGTTTCCAAATATCCCTTAATGACGGTCAGTGGTGTCTTGAGCTCATGAGACACGTTCGAGACAAAGTCGCGTCTCATCCGCTCCAGGCGAGAAAACCGTGTGACGTCCCGCACAACCAGAAGATAACCGCTATCAGTCACAGGGCAAACCGCATACTCAAGGGTGCGCCCCGACCGAAATGGAGACGCAAGGACGATCGGATCGTCGAACTGGCCTTTCTCCACAAAGCGTGCGAGTTCCGGCGTGCGGACTAAATTGAACAAGGAGGCATCTTCGTCAAACTGATGCCGAAGCCCAAGGAGCTCAGATGCGGTGTCGTTCCACCAGCGGATCTTCCAAGCGCGCGTCAGGCTAATGAGGCCTGCATCAAGACTGCCTAAACTCTGGTGCAAATTCGCGAGCAGTTCCTGAACTTGCATGCGCTCTCGGACGATGGCTTGCTCGCGCAGTTGTACCCGCTTGGTCATATCGAACCAAAGTCCCGGGACTCGGGTCATGGGGCGATCTGAGGGGTGCTGCAGCCACTCGTAAAACTGGTTGCGTCGCCACACGGAAATGACGAGCGCGACGCTGATCACCGCCAAGGCGCTTTCTAGCCAAAATCCGGTGACTTGGCCGCCGACGACAATCGCGGCGACCAGTAATGCGCCTTGAATGATGGTGGTGCCAATGGCTCCATACATCGATAATTTCCTGGAGACAGACCCGTCTGTCATCGTATTGTCATTTAAATTAGCGGACTATAGAAACCGTCCGCCTGCCATAGGAAAAACCGTGTCGTATCCGCAAATCGAGAAGGAACTCAGTTGGCTCTCATTTAACCATCGCGTTCTCCAAGAGGCCATGGATAAAACCAACCCGCCGATCGAGAGAGCACGTTTTTTGGGGATTTTTTCCAGTAACCTCGATGAGTATTACCGTGTCCGTGTTGCGGATGTCCGTCGTCGGATTTTGGTGCATCAGGAAGTCGGTGGTGATCCTGAGGCGCGCCGTCTACTGCAGGCGATTCAGAAAAAGACGATTGAACTGAATGCTGATTTTGAGCTCGCACATCTCGACGTGATTCGCGCACTAGCTCGGCACAGTATCTTTCTCGAAAACGAAGAGCAGCTGAGTGAGTTCCACGTTTCGTGGTTGCGAGATTATTTTCACCGGCGCATCCGCCAGTACATTTGCCCGATTTTAGTCGGTACGGCTATCGATTTAGGCGATGTGCTTGCGGATGACTCCACGTACTTAGTGGTTGAGATGCGTGATGGCGATGACTACCACTACGCTCTGATTGAAGTCCCGACCGATTACCACAGTCGGTTTATTGCCTTACCGCCAGAAGGGACGCACCGAAAGAAGCCACTGGTCTTGCTTGATAATGCGATGCGGGTCGCCTTGCCCGACATTTTTGCAAGCTTTTTCACGTTTGATGCGATCGGCGCCTGGTCCATGAAACTGACCCGTGATGCTGAGTACGACTTGTCAGAAGAAATCGATGAAAGTTTGCTGGATAAGCTGTCGTCGGGATTGAAGCAACGTCTGACCGCAGAGCCGACGCGATTGGTCCATGATCGGGAAATGCCAGAGCGTGTCCTCGCGATGCTGAAACGCGAATTGGGAGTGACGTCGATGGATGCCATCATCCCAGGTGGTCGATATCACAATATGAAGGACTTTATTGGTTTCCCCTCAATTGGGCGGGCGAATTTACAAAATGCGCCAATGCCCGAAATTCAATGTCGACGATTGGCTGGCCGAACTAACTATTTCGATGCGATTCGTGAAAAAGATGTGTTCTTGCACTATCCCTATCACGATTTTGGTCACTTTACGGAACTGCTGCGGCAAGCAGCCCTGGACCCCAACGTAGAATCCGTCCGCATCAGCTTGTATCGGGTTGCAAAAACATCGCTTGTGATCAAGGCGCTTCTTGATGCCGCGGCCAACGGCAAAGATGTGTACGTGGTTGTGGAATTGCAGGCGCGCTTTGATGAGGAAGCAAACATTCGGTGGTCGAAGGTGTTAACGGATGCTGGGGTTCACGTCAGCTTCGGCATTCCTAATCTCAAGGTTCACTCGAAACTCTGTTTGATTACCCGGCGTGAAGAGGGTCAACAAGTGCGGTATGCGCATATTGGGACCGGGAACTTCAATGAGAAGACGGCAAAGATCTATACGGACTTTAGTCTGCTCACTGCGCGTCCAGAAATCACAGATGAAGTTCGAGATGTGTTTTATTTTATTCAAGCACCGTATCGCCCGGTGCGCTTCCATCATCTTTGGGTCAGCCCTCTGTCACAGCGTGACCAAATTTATCAGCGCATTGACCGAGAAATCGCCTTTGCAAAGAAGCGTCGAAAGGCGCGCATGATTATTAAGGTCAATAATCTCGCGGATGTCGAGCTTGTGAATAAATTGTATGAGGCTTCGCAAGCGGGCGTCGTGATTGATGCGGTCATCCGCGGGATGTGTACCTTGATCCCGGGGATTTCTGGCATCAGTGATCGGATTCGTGTGTACTCAATTTTAGATCGATTCTTGGAGCACCCACGGGTTTGTATTTTCCACAATGGAGGCGATCCCGAAGTCTTTATTAGCTCTGCAGATTGGATGACAAGAAACCTCGACAATCGAGTTGAAGTTGCGGCGCCGATCTTAGATCCGGACCATAAGCGGACTGTGATTGATTTGATGGAATTACAACTGAAAGACACGACAAAGGCGCGGATCATTGAGGAAACTCAGTCAAATCCGTATGCCCCACGCGGGAATCGGCGTAAAATCAGAACTCAAGTCAGCACGTATCAGTACATCAAACATCTTGAAAGTGAATGAATCCAAAGACCCGGCGCCAGAACGTCTGGTCGCCGCGGTCGATTTGGGATCGAATAGTTTCCACCTCACCGTCGCCAAAATCACCCCGTCCGGCCTGCAAGTTCTGGTTCGTGATCGTGAGCGTGTCCGGTTGGCACAAGGCTTGGATGCTGAAAATGTCCTCAGTACAGAAGCGATGGATCGAGGGCTTGAGGCGTTAACTCGGTTTGAGGCTCGATTGAGTGCGGTGGCGACCGACGACATTCGTGCTGTGGGCACGCACACCCTGCGGGAGGCCGTCAATTCTGATGTGTTCCTCGACCGTGCTCAGCGACTGTTTCGCCCACCCATTGAAATTATTTCGGGCCCTGAGGAAGCACGTTTAATTTTTCATGCGGTTGCACACACGCAGCCCGTCGATGGCAATTTTCTTGTGTTTGACGTTGGGGGTGGCAGTACCGAATTTGCCTTCGGTGCAGGATATTCCCCGAA
>RFUY01000170.1 GCA_009922705.1 Gammaproteobacteria bacterium | reverse complement strand
CGACAGGGTCAGCGTCAGTCGGAGCTGCGTTGCTGGACGTGTTGCCACTCACACTCCTGATTCTGTTTGTGTTGGGGGCTATTTTAAGTGGCATTGCGACGCCGACAGAAGCCGCTGCAACCGGGGTCTTTGGCGCATTGATTGTGTGTCGTCTCTACGGGGTCTTAAATTGGTCGTTGATTGAGCAGTCGACGATCGAATCCGCCAAACTTGGCTCAATGATTTTGTTGATCATGATTACCTCAAAGTTGTTTTCGCAGTTGCTTGCGATGAGTGGGGTGGCGAGCATGATTGCGAGCGTTGTGACAGGACTCTCTGAGCAACCCTACGTGATCTTATTCGTCTTGATGGCCATCCCCTTTGTGCTGTGCATGTTGATTGATCAGATCGCTCTGTTGTTGATCATCGTGCCGATTTACAAGCAGCTATTGGATTTTTTGCCGATTGAACCCCTGGTGTTTTGGTTCCTGTTGTTGGTCAACATCACCATCGGCGGCATCACACCACCGTTTGGCTATACGCTGTTCGCGCTCCGTGGCGCAAACCAGTCCGTCTCCATGCCGCAAATTTATCAAGCCGTTTGGCCATTTATTGGGCTCTACCTCTTGTTTATGGTGCTGGTGGTGTTCTGGCCAGGACTTGTCACCTTCCTCCCAAATCGAATGTAAGGAGTCGCCATGCGTCATGTTGTGATTACAGGGGCGGCTCAAGGGATTGGTCGGGGGTTAGCCGCGCACTTTGTCGGGCAAGGGGATCGCGTTGCCAGCCTTGATCTCACCGAAGGGCCTGCCGATGCGCTTGCGACGGACCCTAACTTCCGTGCGCTGTGTTGCGACGTCACTGAGCCTGCGTCAATCGAGGCTGCATTGGCTTCACTGGAGTGGTCGCATGTGGATGTCTTGATTAACTGTGCATCCATTTTTTCCACGTTATCGATGCAGCCTTTTTGGGAGATCCCCCCGAGTGAGTGGCGACGCGTGATTGATGTTAATTTGAATGGCGTGTTTTTTGTGACAGTTGCTGCGTTGCCCTACCTTAAGGCGTCAACCGCTGGGCGAGTGATCCATTTTTCTTCTGCGGTGGTGCCAATGGGGCGTCCACATTATTTGCACTATGTGAGCTCTAAGGCCGGTATTGTCGGGATGACGCGCGCCATGGCGCGTGAGCTGGGGCAATTTTCGGTGACTGTCAATGCCATCTTACCTGGCGCAACAGTCACCGAGGTTGAGCGCGAGACGGTCTCTCCTGAGCAGATGCAGGCAATGATTGCTGCGCGCGCCTTGGCACGGACGCAGCAGATTGATGATCTTACCGGCGTCGTCGCGTTTTTAGCCTCTGATGCCTCTCGGTTTATGACCGGACAATCGCTCATCGTTGATGGTGGGCTCGTTTTTAATGGCGCCTAGTATCGGTCTGCTGCGGCCCTTGCTGTTTGGGATACCCAATGTTTCAGGTGTTTAACGTCCGCGAGATTCCTCGTGTCTCTTGGAGTGCTCCCCATCCGCTGACCATACGGATTCGTTGGATTACCTGGGGGCCGTTGTTACTGGGGTTAGCCTTGTTTGGCTTGGGAGAGGCCATGTTGGTGGCGGCCGGGGTTGGGGTTAGCCCATGGACGGTCCTCGCAGAGGGCGTCTCGAAGACAACGGCGTTGTCGATTGGTTGGGCTGCATTAGTCCTCAGTGGACTGGTGCTGCTGTTGTGGATCCCACTGCGGCAGTCCCCCGGGGTCGGGACACTTTGTAACGCCATCATTATCTCTGCAATGTTAGAGGGTGCCTTACCCTATCTTCCCAAGCCAGACGCGTTTTGGGCTGGGTTGGTCATGGCTGCATTGGGGATCCTCGTGATTGGAATTGGGTCTGGGCTCTACCTGATCGCCAATTGTGGACCAGGGCCACGAGATGGGTTGATGACTGGGCTTCAAGCGCGCACGGGTTGGCCTGTCGCATGGATTCGGGGCGCGATTGAAGTGACTGTCGTGACACTCGGGTTTGCGCTGGGTGGTACCGTTGGGGTCGGTACACTCATGTTTGCACTCGGGGTCGGTCCTGCGGTGGCATTGGGAGTCTCGGTGGTGGGGACACTGGCCTTACAGTGGGATCACAGGCGCGGCTGATTGACTCTGGCCGAGAGCGCTTCAGCAGATTCGACGCGTTCGCTGTAGCGATCGACGAGCGCATCGCGAAGGGGGCGGGTGAGATAGGTAAATCTGACGAGCTCCTCCATCACATCCACCACACGATGAAACAGTGGGCCCGGTTTCATGCGATCTTGGTCATCAAACTCTAGAAACGCTTTGGGCACGGACGATTGATTCGGGATGGTAATCAATCGCATCCAACGGCCGAGTATGCGGAGCTGGTTCACAGTATTGAAGCTCTGTGATCCGCCACTGACCTGCATGACCGCCAACGTCTTTCCCTGCGTCGGCCGAACGCCGCCAAGCGCTAACGGGATCCAGTCAATCTGCGCTTTTAAAATCGACGTCATCGCACCATGGCGCTCTGGAGAGCACCACACCATCGCGTCACACCACTGCACCAGGTCTCGCAGCGCCGCCACTCGTGGATGTTCAGCAGAGACACTGTCCGGAAGCGGAAGATCGGTCGGGTCAAAGAGCTGAGTCTCGGCACCATAGGCTCTCAAGATGCGTGCTGCTTCTTCGGTCAGTAGACGACTGAATGCGCGTGGTCGCAGTGAGCCATAGAGCAGCAGCACACGAATTGGCGGTGCGTCTTTGGGAGACCTGAAGGCTGTCGGATCAATTGGGTGGAAGTGCTCGACATGGAGTTGTGGTAGATCAGATTGCGTGCTCATGAGGTCTCAGACAGTCCACTAGAAGGGCTTCGCCGGGTCGGTAAGCTCAGAAGTTTGACGAAAACGAGGCAGCCAATGCAAATGACGCATAAGCCGACTGGTAAAAACAAATCGGGGGCG
>RFUY01000169.1 GCA_009922705.1 Gammaproteobacteria bacterium | reverse complement strand
TCGCGGGTGGCCTCACAGGTGGATCGAATGCTGATGGCGACGCCTGAGATTGGCACTGCGCAGCGTCTTGGTCAGTTGGATTCCACAGTCCAGTTCGCCGCCAAAACGGGGACGACGGATGAGGGCCGGGACGGTTGGTTTGTGGCCGCTGATCAGCGGACACTGGGGGTGGCTTGGGTTGGTTTTGATGACAATCGCGCCGGTGGGCTCACAGGTGGCCGCGCCGCCTTGCCGGTGATTGCAGCGGTGTTTCGTGCGATCCCGCGACAGACGCGACGTACCCCGGTGTTGGATGGCTTCCGGGACGCATTTTTAAACGCCGCAGGTGTGGAAGTGGACCCGAGCTGTCCTGGCGCACGCGCGCATGCAGTGCCGGTTGATGTTAAGCTTCCACGCAGTCGGCAATGCGATGCTCAGTCAGGCCAAGGGGGCGAACGCGGGTGGTGGCAACAGTGGTTCGGAGGGGGATGATGCGAGTACAACTGGGATGCGCGATTCTGGGTTTGGTGCTGGTGGGCTGTACCCAAAGTCCGGTTGCACGGCCTCCAGTGGTTGATGCGTCTTGGCGCGCGACTGCCCAAGATCGGATTCAGACGGTCGCACCTCGACCCGCGACGGCGACACCGGCCCCGGCCCCGACACCAACAACGCGAGGGGTCGATGTGTCTCGAGAAACCGGAGAGACCAATCGGGTTGTCCCGATTGCACCGATCGCGAAAATTGCACCGATCGATGCGCCAGCGACGGAGCGGACGATCCCACCTGCGGTGCTGAGTCTTCTCGATCAGGCAGATGCCCTGCGGGTTGCAGGTGATTTGAATGCGGCCTCAAGTCGCCTCGAGCGCGCATTGCGGATTGCCCCGGAAGAAGCCGAGGTCTACTACCAGCTCGCTCGCGTGCGCCTTGAACAGGGGGGTGTGCAAGAATCTGTCAGTATTGCGACGCAGGGTGTTGAGCTTGCTGGGTCGGATAACGCGCTAAAGCGAGACCTGTTCACACTGATTGCAACCGCCAAGGATCGCTTGGGCGATGCCGCTGGCGCGACCCAAGCACGCGTTCGCGCTCGCTCGCTCAATTAAGGGTGTTGAGGACCTTTCGCGCTGCCGCGACAGTGCGCGCCAACTCGTCTGGACCATGCGTTGAGGACACAAAACCTGCCTCATAGAGGCTGGGCGCCAAATAAATCCCTTCTGACAGCATGCCATGGAAGAATGCTCTGAAGTGTGCCTCATTTGCGGCCATCACATCACTCAACGCGCGAACCGGTCCAGGGTGGAAAAATAAGCCAAACATTCCGCCCTGATGAACGCCGCTCATGGGGATCTCGGCATCCCGCGCGGCGTCTAAAATCCCATCGACGAAGGCACTCGTTTTGGCAGTGAGCGCCTCAAAAAATCCCGGCGCTGAGAGTAAGTCCAAGGTCGCAAGACCCGCCGCCATGGCAACAGGATTTCCTGAGAGCGTGCCGGCTTGGTACACGGGCCCTAGGGGGGCCAATTGATCCATGATGTCTTGTCGACCGCCGAAGGCGCCAACGGGCATCCCGCCGCCAATGATCTTTCCGAGGCACGTCATGTCGGGTTGGATTCCATAGAGCCCCTGGGCTCCGCCTGGGGCCACCCGAAATCCAGTCATGACTTCGTCAAAAATCAGGACAGTCCCGTAGTGATCGCACAGTGCCCGCAGCCCCGCTAAGAACCCAGGTTCAGGCAACACCATATTCATATTGCCGGTGATCGGTTCGATGATCAGACAAGCGATCTCGTTGCCTTGGTTTGCAAAGAGTGTTTCGGCAGCCTCCAAGTCATTGAATGGGAGATTCAGGGTATGTCGCGCAAGGTCTGCTGGAACGCCAGGAGAGCTTGGGACACCAAAGGTGAGTGCCCCTGACCCTGCTTTGACCAACAAGCTGTCTGAATGGCCGTGGTAGCACCCTTCAAATTTGACGATGGTATCGCGCCCCGTAAACCCGCGTGCCAATCGGATCGCACTCATCGTCGCTTCGGTGCCAGAGGAGCAAAAGCGGAGTCGCTGCATGGACGGAAATAAGCTGCGTACCCGCTCCGCCATCTCGGTTTCGATTGCGGTGGGTGCCCCGAAACTCAGTCCATTTGAAATTGCCTCGCGCACAGCCTCAAGAATGTGTGGATTGGCATGCCCCGCAATCATTGGCCCCCAAGAGCCAACGTAGTCGATGTACTCCCGACCTTCGGCGTCGTACAGAAAGGGGCCTTGCGCGCGACTGAAGAACACTGGGGTTCCTCCGACGGCACGAAATGCGCGGACTGGAGAGTTGACGCCACCGGCAATACTGAGGCTTGCGCGATCAAACAACTGTTGTGAGGTTGGCATGGTGTGTCCTTAAAATTGGCAGGCAAGTGCGGCGGCGGCCGCTTCGATGTCTGTCGCTCCGAACACCGCGTCACTGACGGCGAGCATGTCGATGCCTGCAGATAATGCATAGTGTGCATTGGTTGCATTGATTCCGCCAATCGCACAGGTGGGTACTGAGCAGGCCGCCACTAAGTCGGCTAGAGTCTCAAGCGACAGTGGCCGCGCATCCGGTTTCGTGTGAGACGGAAAGAGTCGCCCAAAGGCACAATAATCCGCCCCTTCTGCGATCGCTTGCTGCATCAGGTCGCGCTGATCGTGACAGGTGCGGCCAAGACATGCCGATGCGCCAAGGTGTTGTCGTGCGGCCGCGAGAGTGCCGTCGGTTAGACCAAGATGACACCCAGCCGCACCGACCTGACCGGCCAGGTCAGGATCGTCGTTGATTAAGACCAGTGCGTCTGTACCAGCGGCTGCTTCCATGACAGCCATCGCCAGGCTGAGGCGATCGATGCCTGGTGTCTTCTGCCGAAACTGCAGAATCTGTGCGCCACCCCGAATCGCCGCACGACAGGCTGCCTCCAGGGCAAAAGGATCCGTGAGACGATC
>RFUY01000168.1 GCA_009922705.1 Gammaproteobacteria bacterium | reverse complement strand
GCCAGGCTTACAGATCACCATGTCCCCAATCACGATCGCCTCGATGGGGACCTCTTGTTCGCCGCCGGCACTGAGGATCCGTGCGCTGTCTGGTCGCAAGCCAAGTAATTGCCTCAGTGCCTGGCTGGCGGCTTGTTTGGCGCTGGCTTCTAGGGCTTTCCCGCCCAGAATCAGGGTGATAATCACCGCTGAGGCCTCGAAGTACAGCTGGCCGGTCGCCGCATCACCAAGCTGCCACCACTGCCACAGGCTGACGCCATAGGCCGCCGTGGTGCCCAAGGCCACTAAGGTGTCCATGTTGGCGGCGCGATGCTGCAGGCTCACCCAAGCGCCTTTGTAGAAGCGCCAGCCAATGATCCATTGCACCGGTGTGGCGAGCGCCCATTCCACCCAGGGTGGCAGGTGGCTCGTAAACCCAAGCCACATCCCCATCATTTGCAGCGCCAATGGCGCCGTCAGCAGCGCACTGATGAGAAACCAGTGCCGTTCAGAGAGGCCTTTGGCGGACGCGTCCGCTGTCTGAGTTGCGGTGGCGACCCCATAGCCTGCCCGTTCAATCCAGGTGGTGAGTCGCTGTTCAGTGACACCGGGAAGCGTCATGACGGTGGCTTGATCCAGCGCGAGGTTTACCTCGGCCTCAATCACGGCAGGCTCGGCGAGCAATGCCTCACGAACGCGTCCTGCACAGCTGCCACAATGCATCCCGGTGATCGACACCGTGTGTCGCTGTACACGCGCCCCGAATCCACTTGTTGTGACCGCGTCAACGAGCGCTGCAGCGGTGGTGTGGTCTGGATCATAGGTGAGCGTGGCGGTTTCTGTGGCGAAATTCACCTGCGCGTCGGACACACCCGAGGTCGCACTGAGCTCGCGCGTGAGTCGACTGGCGCAGCCGCCACAGGTCATGCCAGTAATGGACAGTTGGAGTACTTGGGACACGGAACACCTCGGTTAGGTGCGCAGTGTACGGCCTCAGGGTGGGAAATTCGAGATCAGGCCGACCTCGGTCAGTCAAGGTCGGCGCGGGCGTTTTTGCCCCTAGTGCGCAAGGAGCAACTGATAGAGTTGGTCCTTCAGATGCACGCGTTGCCGCTTGAGCGCCTCTTCATGACGGGTCTCCGAGGGGGTGATGTCGGTCTCGATGTTCTCGATGGTTTTTGACAGCGCTTCGTAGTCGTCAAGCAGGCGTCGAAAATGAGCATCGGTGGTTTTTAGAGTGTGGATGGTGTCTTTATGCTCTGGGAATTCCAGGGCCAGGCTGTGGTGTTGTAATGCGTGCATTGCGCTCTCCTTGTCTGTAAGGACAGCCTACGCCGGGCCTCTGCCGTCTGCGCGCCGTGTCGTTGCGCAGACTTGATCTCAGACAAGGTTAGGGCTCGAGAATCGCCTCTGGAGAGGAGTTGACGTTAAAGCGCACCAGTGTGTCGACGCCATTTCGGCGGTAGGTCATAAACCGGGCAAACACCGGGCATTGTTCAAAGTGCATCACATAGAAGGTCTCGGTGACCTGAGGGCCATGGGAGGTGCTTTTTAGGGGGCTCCAGCTTTCCAAACGACCGCACAATTGCCGAAAGGAGACCAATTGCTGGGTGATGCCTTCAGTGCGACCTGCGCGCTGCAGAATCGAACCTGCCAACCAGATTTGCATGGCGCGATCGGCGCTGCCTGCCCGATAGGCCTCCAGGCCCCGCTCGATCAAGGTGCTGTTGGCCCAGACCGGCGTGAGTGAAAGCATTAGATAGGTTGCGAGAAGAAAACGTTGCATGATGCCCCCTGTGTTTGGCGGGATGCTAGCTGATTTGACGGGGCAGTCCCACCGCCCGGCTTGCCTTTTTGTGGCGATCCGGTAGTTTTTTGCGCATCTCAACAAAGGGTCACGGAATGAAACAACTACTGATTTACGGCCAGGTGGAGCCGATTAACAGCGAAGCACACAAAGATCTGTGTGTACAGGCGAAAGGTCAGTTTGAGTTTGCGCGCGAAGTAAACTCAGCCCCCATCGTCGCGGCAGAATTTATGGCAGCCGCGCGCGACTTTGCAATTGTGTTTGCCGGCACCGAAGAGTCTGTGGTGCCTGTGGTGATCCTTGGGGGGCGTGAAAATGCGAATCAGTTCGTCGGTGAGGAAGGGCAATGGACAGCGAGCTATGTGCCCGCATTTTTCCGGCGCTACCCCTTTGTGTTTGCCGAAGGCGCAGATGGCACGTTGACGCTTTGCGTGGATCAGGAGTACCCCGGGCTGAATCGTGATGGCAAGGGCGAGCGGTTGTTTGATGCAGAAGGCAATCGGACCCAGTATCTGGCCACCATGCTGAACTTCTTGTCTGAGTACCAATCTCAGTTCGTGCGGACCAAGGCATTCTGTGACCGCTTGGTCAGTCTGAAATTGTTAGAGCCTGCGCAGGCGCGGATCATGCAAGCAGACGGCACAGCGCGCGCAATGACCGGCTTCTTTGCGGTGAACCGCGACAAGCTGAGACAGATTTCTGATGACGACCTGAAGGCCATGTTCCGCACCGATGAGTTGGAGCTCTGCTACGTCCATCTGGCGTCTTTGAATAACGTCGCAAAGCTCACCGCGGGCGATGAGGCGACCGAGGAACCGGCGACCACGCACTAACCCCGAAACGCCCCTCTGGGGCGTTTTTTTGGCTATTGCACCCGTAAGTCAACACAGAGCTGGTAGCCAAAGTTTCGAATCGCTTTGATGGCGGAGTCATCCTCAGCCAGCACGGCGATTTTTTTCCGGATCCGAGTGATGTGTAACTCCAAAGCAGATTTGCTGAACTCTTCGGTCGGATAGAGTAATTCCGCGATCTGCCAGGTCTCTAAGCGTTGGTTTGGTGCGCGTGCAAACGCCATGATTAACGCACTCTCGCGCGCATTGAGCTGAATCACAGCGCCTGAGGTGTGGGTGATCAGCATGCGTTTTGGATCAAAGGTG
>RFUY01000167.1 GCA_009922705.1 Gammaproteobacteria bacterium | reverse complement strand
TGAGATCGAGACTCTCGGCCTGAAGTGTCCACTGCCGGTCCTCCGGGTTAAGAAGCGTACCCAAGGGCTTCCCACAGGTGCTCGGGTGCGTGTGATTGCTGATGACCCGACCACTCAGACCGATCTCCCCACCTGGTGCGCGCTTGCCGGACATCAACTGATCAGCGCAGAGACTTTCGAAGATCCGCCCCGCTTTGTTTATCATCTGCAGATGCATGGATCTGCGGCGGACAATTGACGATGACCCAGTACTTGACCACAAAAGAGGTTGCGGGGTTACTCCGTATCAAAGAGCGTAAGGTGTACGATCTCACCGCTAAAGGTGATATTCCGTGCGTGAGAGCGACCGGGAAGCTCTTGTTCCCTGAGGCTGAGATTCGGCAGTGGATGGCCCGTCAGGGTGAGCTGGGTGGCCACCGGCCTTTGGTGTTAGTTGGCAGTCACGATCCGCTACTCGACTGGGCGTTACGGGAGTCTGACTCTGGGATAGCGAATTTGACGGAGGGAAGCGTTGATGGCCTAGACCGCTTTGCCAAGGGCGAGGGAATGATGGCCGGGTTGCATCTGTATCATGCCGAGACCGGCGAATGGAATCGCCCGTGGGTAAGCGATCGATTTGCGGAAGACCCTGTGGTCTTGATGCGTTTTGCAACGCGCGTTCGCGGTTTGATTGTTGCGTCAGCCCATGCAGGTCGCATTCGGACACTGTCCGATCTCGCAGGTCTACGGATTGCCACCCGTCAAACTCAATCTGGGACGCATGTGCTCTTCCAGGCGTTGTGTCAGCAGCAAGGGGTGGATTTACAAGCGCTCCGCACTACGCCAATCCTTCGCTCAGAGACCGATGCGGCACTCGCCGTTTTAGAGGGTACCTGCGATGTTGCCTTCGGATTACAGGCGTTGGCGCAGCGCTACTCTCTGGATTTTGTTTCAGTCGTGCACGAAGAATTCGATATTTTGGTCGACCGAAAAGCGTGGTTTGATGCACCGTTTCAACAGTTTTTAAGATTTTGCCAAGGTCCTGAGTTTACGGAGAGTATGCAGCGCGTCTTGCGGGCTACCAACTGGGCCAGCTTGGACATATTCGATTCAATGGAAGTTAGTGGCCTTATCCAGTCTCAGTGACCATCAAGGCGAGCGATATGTTCCTTGGCGCGGACCACTGACGCAAAAGCGACGTTCATCGGCCAGGGTCACCACGTCGATTGGATGATCGTAGAGCGCCGAGAGTCGTTCGCCAGTCAATTGAACCGCTGGTGGTTGGGCTGGCGTCACGCCATCTTTACTCATTAGAACCACTTGGTCTGCGACGGCGAAGGCGTGGTCTGGATTATGGGTTGAGAGAATCAGCCCCAGCTCTGCGTCCGCCAGTGCTCGGATTTGTTCAAGGACTTTCATCTGATTGCCAAAATCAAGCGCTGCCGTGGGCTCGTCGAGCACCACGTAGGGAGTCTGCTGGGCCAATGCGCGTGCGATCAGAACCAACTGTCGTTGCCCCCCTGATAATGTCGGAAATGTTTGCGTGCCTAAGTGCGCGATGTGCAGCTTAGCGAGCGCTTCTGCGGCGATCTCTCGGTCCCTCAGAGTCGGCGCACTGAAGAGTCCTACCCGCGCTGTGCGCCCCATTAAGACGATTTCCTCAACCGTGTAGGGGAAAACAGGTCCCTGCGTTTGAGGGACATAGGCAATGCGACGGGCGACCGCTTGGGGACTTAAGGTGTGCATTCCGAGCCCGTCAATGTCGACCGAGCCGGCGCGGGCCGGCAAGAGTCCGAGCAATGTCTTAAAGAGCGTCGTCTTGCCACACCCATTTGGCCCTAACAGGCACACGATTTGACCGCGCGGGACATGTAACTGAATGTCAGTCGCGAGCAGTCGCTCCCGATATCCGATACTCAACTGGTGGGCCTTGATCCCTACTGCCATCCGCGACGACTCCTTGCGAGTAACACAAGAAAGACGGGTGCCCCGAAGAATGCAGTCAAAATCCCAATGGGTGTTTCAGTCGCCGTTAACGAACGGGCTAGCGTGTCGATTAAAACCAGAAAGCACGCGCCCATCAGCATCGCGACTGGGAGTAGTCGGGCAAAGTTGGGCCCAACGAGCAGTCGTGCCATATGGGGAATGATGAGCCCCACCCAGCCAATGACGCCGGCAATGGAGACGGCCGCGGCCGTCATCAGGGTGGCTGCGATGACCAGCACGCCGCGAAGACGACCTGGATGCACACCGAGCGCGCGCGCCTCTTCATCGCCCAGCGAGAGTACATTCATCCGCCACCGTAGCAGGATCATCGGGATGAGACTAACCATGACTGCGGGGAGTACTGCCGTCACATCGGCGACGCGAATACTGGCAAATGAGCCCAGTAACCAAAAGGTAATGGCGGGGAGTTGGTCATAGGGATCCGCGAGAACTTTGATCAGTGACAGGGTGGCGCCTGCCAAAGAGCCGATCACCACACCCGCTAACACCAGTACAAGGGTCGCCTCACGGTGTCGAACGAGAGAAGCGACTGCATACACCAAGGCGACGGTGGCAAGCCCACCGATAAAGGCAAGGATCTGAATTGCGGCAATTGACAGCGACAGCAGAATGCCGAGCGCGGCGCCAAGCCCGGCACCCGTCGAGACACCGAGAATGTCCGGTGAGACCAAGGGGTTTCGGAATAACCCCTGGTATGCGCACCCGGCTGCGGCTAAGACAGCACCCACAATGGCCGAGGCGAGTACCCGCGGGAAGCGGATCTCAAAGAGCACCCGGTCAAGCTGTGGGGAGACCGACGCGCCCAGGCCACGTTGCCACAGATGGGCCAGAATTTCAGACTGGCTGACGGGGTAAGCCCCAATCCCTGCCGCGAAAATCATCAGCCCAATGAGCGTGAGACTCAGCCCGAGCACCCATCCCCAGCGTTGTGGTTGGGTTACTGAGGAGTTGACCATGAGACCAACTGATTGAGGTCTGCCTCCGCCACGTCCACGTGATAGAAGAGCTGATAGT
>RFUY01000166.1 GCA_009922705.1 Gammaproteobacteria bacterium | reverse complement strand
TGACATAATTTATCCTCCTTACGCCGGCATGATCCGACACAAGCTCGCCTTGGTTTCCTGCATTTGGGTCACCGAGTCGTAGCCATATGTCATCGCTGTGTTTGCTGATTCACCAAGCACGTATGGATCTGCTCCAGCCGGATACTTGGACCGCAGGTCTTTTCCTTGGAAAACACCCCCGAAGTGGAACGGCATAAACGCGACACCCACACCGACACGCTCGGTGACCATCGCCTTCACTTTGACCTTTCCGCCCTCAGGACCTTCCAACCAGACCATCTCACCATCACGCACACCCAGGTTGTTTGCATCACGAGGATTCACCTCCACAAACATCTCCTGCTGTAGCTCGGCAAGCCATGGGTTCGAACGAGTTTCGTCACCACCACCTTCGTATTCAACCAAACGACCAGAAGTCAAAATGATTGGGAAATCTTTCGAGAAGTCTTGCTTCTGGATTGACTCATACAAAGTTGGCACACGCGTGAAATGACGATCCTTATAAGTTGGATAATCTTTCACTAGATCACGACGATTCGTGTATAGAGGCTCGCGGTGAAGAGGTACCGGGTCAGGGAAGTTCCAGACCACGCAACGTGCTTTCGCGTTACCGAACGGCGCACACTCGTGCTTAATCGCAACACGCTGGATGCCGCCCGACAGGTCAACCTTCCAGTTTGTCTTTGGACCAGCAACCTTATCGATCGCCGCACGCTCTTCTGCGGTGAGATCCTTGTCCCAACCCAGATCCATCAGCATCTGCATGGTGAATTCTGGATAACCGTCCTTGATCTCTGAACCCTGAGAGTAAACGCCTTCCGCAAGAAGGTTGTCGCCATTTCTCTCAACACCGAAACGTGCACGGAAGGTCAAACCACCTTTCGATACAGGCTTCGACATATCGTAGAGGTTAGGTGTACCCGGGTGCTTCATATCAGCCGTGCCCCAGCATGGCCATGGCATACCATAGAAATCACCATCGCAAGGACCGCCGACTGCTTGCAGCGTGGTCTTGTCAAAGGTGTGCTGGTTCGCCATGTGCGCCTGCAAGCGCTCTGGAGACTGGCCCGTGTAGCCGATAGTCCACATACCGCGGTTGATTTCGCGGGTGATATCTTCGATAAGCGGCTCGTCGCCGTTGATCTTGATGTTACGGAACATCCGGTCGGTGAAACCAAACTTGTCCGCGAACAGCTTCATGATCACGTGGTCAGGTTTCGACTCAAACAATGGTTCGATAACCTTTTCACGCCACTGAATCGAACGGTTTGATGCAGTAACAGATCCGTAGGTCTCGAACTGAGTCGTTGTTGGAAGCAGATACACGCCGTCTTTACGATCGTGAAGTACTGCAGACACCGTTGGGTGTGGATCAACCACAACCAATAGATCCAACTTCTCCATCGCCGCCTTCATATCAACCTGACGCGTCTGGGAGTTTGGAGCGTGGCCCCAAAGTACCATCGCACGGGTGTTGTCGGGCTGGCCTAGGTTTTCCTTAGCCTCCAAGACACCATCGATCCAACGAGACACAGTGATACCGTGCTCATTCATCATGGTCTTCGTCTTACCGTCTTTGGTCTTCATGGTCGCAAAGCGACCCTTCAACCAATCGAGGTCCTCACCCCACACACGAGCGAAGTGCGCCCATGAGCCGGCAGCAAGACCATAGTAGCCAGGTAATGTGTTCGCGAGAACGCCGAGGTCTGTCGCGCCCTGAACGTTATCGTGGCCGCGGAAAATGTTTGTACCGCCACCGGTCGCACCCATGTTACCGAGAGCTAACTGAAGCACACAGTACGCTCGGGTGTTGTTATTACCGTTGTGGTGCTGTGTACCGCCCATACACCAGATTACCGTGCCTGGACGATTGTTGGCCAACGTACGCGCTACGCGCTCCAGCTGTGACCCAGGAGTACCGGTAACACGCTCTGTTTCTTCCGGAGTCCACTTGGCGACCTCTTTCTTGATGTCATCCATGCCCCACACACGTGTGCGAATGAACTCTTTATCTTCCCAGCCATTTTCAAAAATGTGCCACAAGATACCCCAGATCAATGCCACGTCTGTGCCAGGGCGGAACCTGACATACTCATCCGCATGCGCCGCGGTCCGAGTGAAACGCGGATCACAAACGATCACAGGAGCGTTGTTCTGCTCTTTGGCCTTCATGATGTGCTGCAAAGACACCGGATGCGCTTCAGCAGGGTTACCACCAATCAGGAAAATCGCTTTTGAGTTGTGGATATCGTTGTACGAGTTAGTCATCGCACCGTAGCCCCAAGTGTTAGCGACACCAGCTACCGTGGTTGAGTGACAGATGCGCGCCTGGTGGTCAATGTTGTTTGTACCCCAGTAAGCGGCAAACTTACGATACAGATATGACTGCTCGTTGTTTGTCTTCGCGGAGCCCAGCCAATACACACTGTCTGGACCGCTCTCGTCGCGGATCTTGAGCATCTGGTCACCAATTTCATTGATCGCCTGCTCCCACGAAATGCGGGTGTAGGTGCCGTTGACCAGCTTCATTGGGTACTTCAGACGGCGCTCACCATGTCCGAGTTCGCGAACCGCCGAACCTTTCGCACAATGTGATCCAAGGTTAAACGGAGAGTCCCAACCGGGCTCCTGTCCAACCCACACGCCATCACGCACCTCGGCTTGGACAGTACAGCCCACCGAACAGTGCGTACAAACGCTCTTCTTGATTTCAGTTTTCGCATCGCTCGACGCAGAAGCCGCGGCCTCTACCGAACGTGGCGTCATCGAAAACGCAGCCAAACCACCCACTGCTAAACCAGTCGAACGCAAGAACGTCCGGCGGTCCATCTTGTGAGAGGCCACGTTTTTCAGTAAGGATGACACTTGGGAGCCAACTGCAACCCCATTCGCCTTTTTCCTTAACATGAAAATCCTCCTCAGGATTTCTGTGAATGACTGGTCAGGGCCAAATGCAACCTGAGGTCATTCGTTTTCTTATTTTAGAACCGTGTCGTTTCGAGATACTTC
>RFUY01000165.1 GCA_009922705.1 Gammaproteobacteria bacterium | reverse complement strand
ATTCAAACGCTCGATCCAGCGGCCGAAGGCTGCCCAATTTTATTGGAGCGCCGAGACGGCCCGATTCAGCAAATTCTCTCGAATTCCTTTGGGTTCGGTGGCACCAATGCCTGCATGGTCTTCAGAGCGCTCTAATCGATGCGCCTGTACACATCGGCACCGTCGCCATTTGGTCGAAAGGTCAAAATAACAGCACATCTGGCTGGCGTATTTGATCAGATACAGTGCATTTTGATCAATGCGAATGATCCAGAGAGTGCCGCGAGAAACCCGAACCCCTTGGCGAAGATTCCAACGCTCGCGTTGGACACTGGAGAGATCCTGCTGGACTCTCAAGTAATCTGTCTACATCTGTTGCGAGAACAGGGTCTACTAGAGCGCTGCTTGCCCTCGGCACACACCAGTACACTGCTCACGCGAGCCGCTGTCGCAGATGGATTGATGGAAGCTGCACTCCTGATGGTCTATGAGCGCCGCTTTCGACCGGCAGAGCTGGTCTCTGCGGAGTGGTTACAGCGCCAAAACAGCAAAATGCTCGGGGCTCTTGAGTGGTTGGATCAGCATCGACAGCCTGTCCTGTCGACCCCCACCCTCGATCAAATCGGCTTGGCCTGTGCGCTTGGCTATCTTGACTTCAGATTTCAGGGCGAGTGGCGGACTCGATTTAAGACACTGGCTCAGTGGTTGGCGGAATTTCAGCAGATGGTTCCTGCGTATCGTCTGACGGATCCTGAGCGCTCATAGCCTCCTCAACTACGCGACCCTGTAGCCAAAGCTGTTCTCGTAAACTTGACTGGCGCCGACGCACTGATTTTAGTTTTTTTAGACGAATCATCCGTTGCCGGATGACTGCGCCGGCATCTCGCTTTCGCACAATCCATGTTCCTTTTCGCGGGTGTAATGCGCAACAACTGTCGCCGCAAGCTCCTGCCGCCACGCACGCGGCTTGATGCCATAGGTATAGAGTAGCTTTCGAGCACTCAAAATCAATCGCTTGGGACGCCTTGCTCGACCTGTGATGGAGTGCCCTTCAATCGGCACAATCTCTTCCACGGCAAGCGATTCAAACTGGCTCGCTTGCGCGATCACCACCTCAGCAAGCTCCGCCCAAGACCCATCTCCCTGCCCTGCGACATGAAACACGCCGTAAGATCCACCACCGGTGTGTAACTGATCAATCATGGCTGAGATAATCCGCGCAATATCTTCCACGGAGGTCGGACACCCTCGCTCATCGGCAATCATTGGCAGGATCCGTTCGATTCGGGCCCTTGCAATAAGCTGACCCACAAACGTCTGCGTGCCCGGGGCGAACAAATGCGAGACCCGAAGCAAAATATGCTGATCTAATAGGCTCGCGATATCGCGCTCGGCATCGAGGCGGGTCTGCCCAAATCGGTTTAAAGGATTTGGCGCATCATCCTCAAAATAAGCCATGTCCTTTTGGCCATCGAAGATGTAATCGGTCGACAATTGCACAAGGGTGGAACCAAATTCGCGACAGGCGATGGCAAGGCCAACCGCCACATCGTGGTTAATTTGCCGACAACGGGTGGGATCGATTTCAGCGGTATCGACACCGGAGTCGACCACCGTATTGATGACAAAGTCAGGGCGACGCAGGCGAATCGCTTCAAAGATTTGATTGTCTTGGAGTGGGTTGACATCCCCAGGCAGGACCAGCCGCTGCTGTCCGACACTGCTCGGCGCAGCCAACAAGGCGCGAGAAAGGCTGGTCTCGTGTCCGACAATTAATACCCGCGCGCGCGGGAATCGACTGTCAGACTCTTCGATAAACCCCGTTGGTTTAGAACGGGATTTCGTCATCAATATTCGGATCAGGCAGGGGAGCAGACGCTGGTTGTGGCGTGTATTGAGGGCGAGACGGTGCGCTCGGCCGAGACGCAGGTGCCACGCCTGTCGATTCACTCTCACCACGTCCATCCAACATCATCATGTCTCGACAAACGATTTCTGTGGCGTATTTCTTTTGCCCGTCTTGCTCCCAAGACCGCGTCCGCAAACTACCCTCAATATAGATTCGGCTTCCCTTTTTCAGGTACTGGCCTGCGATCTCGGCCAACCGATCGAACACCACCACACGGTGCCACTCGGTCCGCTCTTGCATCTCGCCTGACCCCTTGTCGCGCCATGAATCTGTCGTAGCAAGACTCAGATTCGCGACCTGACTCCCAGAGGGTAATGCCCGCATCTCAGGGTCATTGCCCAAATTGCCAATAAGCGTCACTTTGTTCAACGAGCGGGCCATAGAAATTCCTGTCTGTGTCTACTGTGTTAAAGAAGTCTACTCTAACACGGTGATTATTGAGTCCGCGAACATCAATCACCGATGCAAGTGACCTCATTTCTCCCTGTCAGCTTGAAGCATTTCAAACCGCCCCGATCCATAGGTACACTGAATGCTTTGCTTTATTAGACGGAAACACAGTGGATACCATACAGATCCGGGGGGCGCGGACCCACAATCTTAAAAACGTGCACTTGGATCTTCCACGCGACCGGCTCGTGGTGATCACCGGACTCTCTGGATCAGGGAAATCCTCGCTCGCGTTTGACACGCTCTATGCCGAAGGGCAACGGCGTTATGTCGAATCGCTGTCCGCGTATGCGCGTCAATTTTTGTCCATGATGGAAAAGCCTGACGTCGACCATATCGAGGGGTTGAGTCCAGCAATTTCCATTGAACAGAAGTCCACCAGTCACAATCCTCGCTCGACCGTTGGCACCATCACCGAAATTTACGATTACCTCCGGCTATTGTACGCACGCGCGGGCGAGCCAAGATGCCCCGAGCATGGGGAGAGTCTCGAGGCTCAAACCGTCAGTCAAATGGTGGATCAGATTCTAGCCCTCCCAGAGGGCAGCCGATTGCTGATTTTGGCACCGGTGATTTCCAGCCGAAAAGGCGAACATCACCATGTCTTTCAAGAATTACAGTCCCAAGGGTTTGTCCGGGTTCGCCTCGATGGAATCGTGACTGATCTTGATGATGTCCCCGAGCTCGA
>RFUY01000164.1 GCA_009922705.1 Gammaproteobacteria bacterium | reverse complement strand
ACCGCACACCCAGCTGGGACGGCACCCTCAAAGGGAACGCCCGCCGCTGCGCGCCCAGGCATCAACTCCAAAATACAGGCGCCCTCTGGGATCGGGCCAGCAAAGCCATACCCGTCGACCGCAGAGTTGGCGGAAGGGGGACTTGAGCGTCGCGCCACAACGGGTGCACTTAAAATACGATCAAAGGCATCGGCAAGCGTTACGACCTCGCCTTGCGCAACCACTGGACGCAGCGCAGCCTTGAGTAACTGCTTTGCTTCATCAACGGGCGTCCAATGCACCCCTGGGGGCAGTGCAAAACAATCGTTGGTCAGAGGAGGTGGCTGAATCATGGCAGTCTCACTGTCTGTTGAATAAAGTCGGCGATCGCATCGATCGCATCTAATGGGAACTGGGGGCGGTCGCCCACGTCCAACACGGTATCTGTCACGAGCGCCAGCACGGTCGGATCGCTGACTGCGACGGGTGCGTGCGGTGTCCCCGCACGATACACCTCTAATCGTGGATGCTGACTGTACTTGTAGCCTTCAACCAAGACCAAATCAACGGGTGCCAATCGCGCAAGGAGCGCATCAACTGACGGCTCCTCAGGTTGATCTTTTTTGGCTTCATGCATGAGGGCCCACCGCACCCCGGAGGCCAATAACACCTCATGCGCGCCCGCAAGACGATGTCTGTAACTGTCCGTTCCTGGCGTATCAATCTCGACATCGTGATGGGTATGTTTAATGGTTGAGACTCGATACCCGCGTCCTGTCAACGTCGACACCAGCCGTTCAGTCAGAGTGGTTTTGCCGGTATTTTTCCAACCAATCACGCCAAACACTTTCATGGAGCATGATCCAAAAGCCGCTTTGCCTCTGCCAAGTCGTCTGGTGTGTTGACATTAAAAAATGGGTCGATTGCACCGCTGTCAAATCGGACCTCAACACCCCCCTCAGCATCCGTCCAACGGACGATCTTCCGTAAGCCATCCACAAGCGCTTGATGCAAACTCTCAAGTGTTCTCACGTGCCAGAGCCCAAATGTCGGATGTCGGTGCCAAACGCCCTCAGTATCCGCTGTGGCGGCCAAGGCGATCGGCGCTCCAGACAGACAAGCCTGCTGACAGCGAGACACAAAATCACGTGGGAAAAACGGGGTATCTGCGGCAGCAGTCGCCACCCAATCGGCACCCTGCGCACGCGCCCACTCCATCCCAGCTAACACGCCGGCGAGTGGGCCCAAGAAACCACCCAAAGAATCCGCTACAACGGGTAAACCAAGGTGCGAAAATCGCGCAGCATCACCATTTGCATTCAACACCAACTGATCGACTTGCGGGGTAAAACGACCAATCACTTCATCCAAGATGGTGTGAGGCCCAAGGGATAACAGCCCCTTATCCTGCCCACCCATGCGAGTACCCTGGCCCCCTGCGAGAATCACGCCAACAGTCTTAGTCATCTTGTGCGCCCTTGCGTCGATGTCGCTTATCTTCGTCGCCAACCTCACTCGGGTCCGCATCAAACACGAGCCGATCTTCACCGCTTAAACAACTAAATTTACGTCCGCGCAGTCGCCCGACAAGTGTCAGCCCCACTTCGCGCGCAATCTCGACGCCCCAGGCCGTAAATCCCGACCGACTCACCAAGGCCGGGATCCCCATCAAGGCTGTTTTGATCACCATCTCCGAGGTCAAACGTCCTGTGGTGTACAACAACTTGTTACTGGGGTCGACACCATGACTGAGCATCCAGCCTGCGATTTTATCCACCGCATTGTGGCGACCGACATCCTCCATGTACACCAATGGCCGCGGGCCTTCACAAAGCACCGTCCCGTGAATCGCGCCAGTTTCCAGATACAGGCTCGGGGTGCGGTTAATCTGATGCGATAAGGTATAGAGCCAAGACGTCCGAAAGGGCATCGGTGGTAGGGTGAGCCCTTGTAACCCCTCCATCATGTCGCCAAAGACAGTGCCAACCGCGCATCCTGAGGTCCGCGTTTTCTTTTCAAGTTTGGCTTCGTAATTTGCGACCTGTTCGGTTCTGACGACGACGACCTCCAATTCTTCATCGTAGTCCACACCGGTGACGGTATCGCTGGACTTTAACATCCCCTGGTTCTTCAAAAATCCAAGCGCCAGGTACTCCGGATAATCCCCGATCGTCATGGCCGTGACGATTTCCTGCGCATTCAAATAGATGGTCAGTGGGCGTTCTTCAATGACCGGGATCGTCTGTGTCGCACCTGTCTGATCAACCCCCGTAATCGAGCGGGAAAGTCGGGGGTTCTTCAGATCGGGGAGTACCAGATACTCCGATAAGTCATCCAACGTCGCCATAGTGCATCCTGTGTGGGAATTCCAATAATTGGGGTCTGCGCGGAAGTCTCAAGGATCCAGCTCATGCAACCGCGCATGCACGCCCGGTTGATAGGCCGTTGTTGCCTCATCAAGCCATCCCGACAAGGCCTCAACCACCGTCGATAGAACCTGGGCACGGGCCTCTGGTTTGTGGCACGCATCAATACGCGTCCAGGGGGCGCGTTGTGGGCGAGCCAACATCACCTCAATGGCTTGCTCGTAGGCCTCCCGATGCGCCCACGCATTGAGATCATCGACCGTCAGCTTCCAGCGCTTCTCTGGCACCTGTGCGCGCCGGAGCAGTCGTGTTCGTTGCACCGCGGCAGGAATGTCCAAAAAACATTTCACCACCGGAATCTGTTGATCGAGTAAGGTCTCCTCAAACGCATCAATGTCGATAAAGGCTTGTGCATAATCGGCATCAGACAAGCCATGCTCGACCCGTTCGACCAGCACACGGCCATACCACGACCGATCAAAAATCGCGAGCTGACCGGGCTCAGGCAGCCGTGACCAGAAACGCCATAAGAACGGCCGGAACGCCTCAAGTGCGGTTGGCGCGCCAATCGGATGCAGCCGAAATCCTCGCGGATCCATGGCATAGGTGAGCTCGCGAATCACGCCACCTTTACCGGAGGCGTCATACCCCTCAATCACGATCACAGCGGCCCGTCTCTGGCGA
>RFUY01000163.1 GCA_009922705.1 Gammaproteobacteria bacterium | reverse complement strand
CCGATCGGAATCCCGCGCGTCTCAGCGATTTCTCGGGTGACCTTTGGAGCCAACAGCATTCCACCGTGCCCTGGTTTCGCACCTTGGCTCAACTTGATCTCAATCATTTTGATGGACGGGTGCTGCGCACGCTCCTGAAACAAAGCGTCAGAAAACTGCCCATCCGCGTCACGACAGCCGAAGTATCCGGTTGAGATTTGCCAAATCAGATCCCCACCACCCTTGAGATGATACTTAGAGACGGACCCCTCACCGGTATTGTGCGCAAAGCCCCCCTGCTTCGCACCTGCACTCAAGGCTTCGATGGCTGGTGGAGAAATCGCGCCAAATGACATGCCAGAGATATTCAGAAACGACATTGAATACGCTTGATCACCCTCGCCAACGAGGAATCGGAAATCTGGGTCATCGATGTGCAGAGGATCAAGCGAGTGGATTACGTGAATACGGAAGTTCATCATCATCGTCTTCCCAAAAATACTGACGCAGTTCTGGGCGAATGGTTTCAAAAAAATAGCGTAATCGGCCCATCAATGGATAGTTGCTTCGGACCGGGTGATCGGTACGAAACACATCGTAATATCCCATCGCACAGGCAACTCCGAACACCGCCATACTGTAGCCTGCGATCGGGTGCGGAGCCGCAAGCATCCACAGCAGAGAACTCAAAAGACCTAGTGTGACAAAGCCTAACAGGGTGTAACGTCCCCACAGCACATCCTTCAGCATATCTATCCTTATTGCATGGTCGTCATGCACGATTACCCTGGGACTTGCACTCTCGATGCCCGAGGTATGATCAGCCAAATTACACTTGTGCGCTAGGGTCTCTCGCTGGGGATCCGGCGGGACAACCCGCCAGCCCCTGAGGCCTTGGGTTTACACGGTCCGGGCGACGATGACCCCGTCAATTTGACGAATCGCGGCAACCAATTCACCGCTCGGTGCCGTGTCGACATCAAGGATGTTGTAGGCCACATCTCCGCGGCTTTGATTGACCAAATCGATGACATTCGCGCCGGTTCGGGAGACCGCCGCCAACACCGCGCTTAAGACGTTCGGCACGTTCTTATTGGCAACGGTCAAGCGATACCCAGAACTGCGCGTCATCGTGGTGTTCGGAAAGTTCACGGAATTCACAATATTCCCATTTTCTAGGAAATCGACCAGCTGATTCGCCGCCATTACTGCACAATTGTCCTCAGCCTCGGCCGTACTTGCGCCAATGTGAGGCATCAAAATCGCCTTGGGGTGGCCGATAAACTCAGGGGTTGGGAAGTCAGTCACGTAGCGACCCAACCGACCGGAAGTCAACGCCTGCGCAACATCAGCACTGTGCACAATTTCCTTTCGCGCGAAATTCAGCACTTTTGCGCCCTGCTTCATCCGCGAAATCGATTCTTCATTGATCATGTGCTTGGTCGCATCGATTGCGGGCACATGTAACGTGATGTAATCAGATTCACGCAGCAGCGCATCCAAGTTAGGCATTTTTTCAACCCGACTCGATAACCGCCAGGCCGCCTCAACTGAGATTGCTGGATCAAACCCGACCACGCGCATGCCTAAGTCGAGTGCCATATTTGCCACCAAAGACCCGATCGCGCCAAGACCAACAATCCCGAGCGTCTTTCCAAAAATCTCGGTCCCAGCAAAACGCTTTTTCTCGGCCTCGAGCAGTGGATCAATCTGCTCAGCGGGCGTATCGTGCAATGTCTCGATGTATTGCATCCCCGCATAAATATCACGCGAGGCCATCATCAAGCCCGCACAAATGAGTTCTTTCACAGCATTGGCATTCGCCCCGGGTGTGTTGAAGACAACGACACCGCGCTCGGTTAACTCGGCTGTAGGCACATTGTTCGTTCCTGCACCCGCACGGGCCACCGCCAATACCGTCTCTGGCAGATCTGCGGCGGCTAATTTATGACTCCGTAACAACACTGCATGCGGAGATGTGTTTTCCGCACTCACCACATAACGATTGAGATCAAACCGCCCTAAACCACTTGGAGAAATTGCGTTATACGTTCGAATATTAAACATGCTGCTTCCTTAGGCCTGTGCCGTCACGTGGTGGTAGCCCCACTCAAGCCAATCCATCAAAACAGCCACATCAGCCGCCTCAACAGTTGCGCCACACCAAATCCGCAATCCCGGCGGTGCATCACGATAGGCGCCGATGTCATAGGCCACGCCTTCCCGCTCAAGTAACTTCACCAACTGAGTCACTTGCTCGGGACTTGCCTCTAGTGACAAACACACGCTGGTATTTGAAACTGTGGCCGGATCTTGGGCCAAATAGTGTAGCCAAGGCCACCGAGCGACTGCGGCATCGATCACCTGCAGGCTCGCCTGTGACCGCGCAATTGCACCGGTTAACCCACCAATTGAGTCCACCCAAGCAAGTGCATCCAGATAATCCGCCACGCAGAGCATACTGGGCGTATTGATGGTCTCACCCTGGAAAATCCCTTCAATCAAGGCATTCTTCTTCACCAACTTAAAGATCTTGGGCATCGGCCACGCAGGGGTATAGGACTCGAGACGCGCGACAGCACGCGGGCTCAAAATCAACATCCCATGTGCGCCCTCGCCACCCAGCACTTTCTGCCAGCTAAAGGTGGTGACGTCTAACTTCTCCCAGGGCATCTCCATGGCAAACACGGCAGACGTCGCATCGCAGAGCGTCAGCCCTTCCCGGTCATCAGAAATCCACTCCGCGTGTGGAACACGGACACCTGAGGTGGTTCCGTTCCAAGTGAACACAAGGTCACGCGCAGGGTCTGCTCGCGTCAGATCGGGCAGGAGCCCATAATCAGCCTCATACCGATTGACGTCGGTAAGCTTCAGCTCCTGCAAAATATCGCTCAGCCATCCACTGCCGAAGGACTCCCAGGCAAAGACGTCTACCCCACGAGCGCCCAGCAGCGACCACATGGCCATCTCAAACGCCCCCGTGTCCGAGGCGGGCACAATACCCACGCGGTAATCGTCTGGAATCTGCAAGAGACGCTTGGTTTCTTCACACGCTGCCTTCAATGC
>RFUY01000162.1 GCA_009922705.1 Gammaproteobacteria bacterium | reverse complement strand
CAATCACATCTTGCGCATTCAGATGCCACACTTCTTTGCCTTCACCAATGGGATCCAAGTGATGAATGTGCGTCCCAACCAAGCCCGCAGGATGAGGGCCCGAAAACTCTGTGACTGTGACCTGCTCTACTGACAAATTCGTGCCGACCGCTGTACACACATGAACCGGTCCATCGGTCAGTCGACGCAACACGGAGAGCCCATACGCAAAGGCTTCGGCGTGACGAGCGATCGCAATCATCGGATCCCCAGCCAGTGGATGCGTATCCATCGCATTCACGAAGATCGAATGAGGCACGCTTTCGATGGCAGGCACCTTATCAAATGGACGCTTTCGAATCGCTGTCCACAGGCCGGATTCAACCAACCGATTCACAATCGCCTCGCGCGACGCTGACGTGACATCTGAAATCGGCGTAAAACTGACTTGCTCTTCTTCGGAATCAAGCTCGATCACGAGCGCTTGGAAAACACGCCGTTCGCCCCGGTGAATTGCGGTCACAACCCCGGCGCCCGGCGCGGTGTAGACCACGCCTTCATTCTTTTTGTCCGTGAACACCGGTTGCCCGAGTTTGACGCGATCCCCTTCACGGACAAGCATTGTCGGCTTCATCCCGGGATAATCACTGCCCAACAACGCCACAGAACGCGTCGCTGGCGCCGCTCCTAACTCCTGACGAGGAGACCCTTTTATGGGCAAGTTCAGCCCGGCTTTGATATCGATCATTCAATCCCTACCGTGGTCGATTTAGTCTGAGCGCCAGACGCTTTCAAACTTAATGGCATAAAAACGACTGCTGTTTGCGGGTTGCGATTATAAGAACCTCAGCCTCAATGTGCTAGGCCCGCACCCCATTACTTGGTCGTATTTCGCAGGTGCATCATAACAAAAATGACGCCTTTGTCCTGTGTTCGTGTCAGTCAAAAACGACTTGCCGAGACACCCGAAAAAAATCGACCTACCCTCCTGTTCCCGCTGATTCGACGAGACTTTTTATGGCGTTTTTAAGCACCCACTCCGGAGCACCGGCCTCCACAACACTCCTGGCGACACTGATTGGAGAGCAGACCATGCAAGCGCACCAAGACTATGGCGAGTTTGGGGACTATGTCATATTCGTTGATGAATCCGGAGATGCGTGCCTCGACCCCATCTCGATCCACTACCCGATCCTCAACGTCAGCTTTTGCATCATTCGAAAAGACCATTACATCGATACCGTGGTCCCTCGACTACAGGCGCTCAAGTATCGGTATTTCGGACATGACCAGGTGATTCTGCATGAGCGTGAAATTCGGCGAAGGCGACACGCGTTCGCCAAGCTCAGCGAGGATAAGGCACGACACGCGGCATTCGAAGCAGACATCAAACGCTGGATCGCAGAATCCCCTTTCCACATCGTATCGGCAACGGTCCACAAAGCGCGGCTCGTGGCTCGATATAAACATCCATTCGATCCGTATCACATTGCCATGCGTTTCTGTCTAGAGCGGACTCAACACTTTTTAAGACGTCACCAGCAAACCGGTCGCACCACACAAATCGTTTTTGAAAGCAGGGGCAAAACAACAGATCGCGCAACGCAGGAAGAGTTTTCACGGGTTCTCGCCTCAGCCCAGCCTTGGGGATATCGGACGACTGATTTTTCAGGCCTCCCCCTGGAAGCCCTCTTCATCAGCAAACAAGCGAATGTTGCCGGGCATCAACTCGCAGACCAAATCGCACGTCCCATCGCGCTTCGGACATTACAGCCTGACCGACCCAGCCATCTGCTGCCCTGCCTAGACCGTAAACTGTTGGCGGATATCGAGTTCCCAAAGCAACAGGCTGCGCACGCGCTGCCCGCGGTTCCCTGCGCCTGGGAGCGCGCGTTGACTGGACAACGGTTTGCACACTCCGCCTAAGCGCGGAGACGCCGACTGAAACAACCGATGGCGCACCCAAACAGGACGCCGACACCATTCGCTAACGCGTCGCTGACCGAGCCAATACGCCCAACCTTTGGCTGTATCAGTTCCAACACGGCGCCGAGCGCAATTAATCCGAGAATGATTGCAGGCAAGGGGTAAACAGCCCTTCGGGTTAACACGACAGCAACCACTGCATAGCTGAGCGCGTGACCGCCCCAGTTTCCGGATCCCACCACCAGCGGTGGAGGAATGAGTAATGCACCGGCTGTAAACACCAAGGTGATCGCAATTGGCCACAACACCTGCTCAGTCTCTCGACGCACGCCAGGCTTCCATTGCATGCTTAGTTAGTCCAAATCCACATAGTGTTTTTTACTGATCTCGAGGCCAAACGTTTGCTCTACCCAAAACCGAAGTCGATTTCGGCGATCGCGGCGCGACAACCGGTACGCTGGGTCTTGATGAAATACGAGCTCAGCGTGATGAGCGAGCCAGTCCTGCATCACTGCAGGATGCGTACCGAAAAATGGACGTAACTCAGCGGTATCAATTTGGCCATACCCCGGGAAGCCCTGATGCGTGTGCCCCCAGTACTTCCCGACCTGCTTGAGCTTTTCCGCCATCCGCTCGACTTTTCGGCAATGTCCGTAATGATAAATCGAGCCACCGGCATGGCGTGCCTTTGGATAACGACCCACTTTGTTTTGATCCATCACCACGAAGAACAGACCATCTGGCGCAATACTGCGAATACTGTTCCGAATGATCCGGGGAGCGCGGCGGTAACCGGCGATCCCAACCTGATTTGGCGTGCCATAGAAATGAAAGAAGTCGAAATACAGGGCTTCAACATCCTGTGCGTGAAGATTGCGCTCCATGGCCGCATGGATCGACTCAAGCTCATTCTCGTGAAGAACTTCGTCGGCTTCGAGATAAAACGCCCAATCACCCGTGCAATTAAATTGCGCGATCATTTTCTGCTGCCCATAGACGTAGCCACGATCCTGCATCGCCTCATTCCACTGAGTTTCAATGATCCGAATCTTTGGATCACTGATTGCCTGCACGCGGGAGAGTGTCTCGTCTTGGCCATCGCCAATCGCGATCACAAACTCATCCACCAATGGCAGTAACGACCGAATACTTTCC
>RFUY01000161.1 GCA_009922705.1 Gammaproteobacteria bacterium | reverse complement strand
GCTGATTCGGGTGGTGAATCCTGCGTTCCCAGAAGGGATCATGTTGGCGATCTTGTTCGCCAACTTGTTCGCCCCCTTGATCGACAACTTCGTCGTTCAGGCCAACATTAAGCGGAGGGAGTTGCGCAGTGTCGTCCAGTAATGAATCAGTCAAAAAGACGGTCACCGTCGCGCTGGTGTTATGCCTTGTGTGCTCAGTCGTGGTGAGCGCCGCGGCAGTCGTGTTACGTCCAGTGCAAGCGGTCAACGAGCAGGCCAATATGCAAATGAATATCTTGGCGGCGGCGGGCATGTATGACCCGACACAGTCGATCCAAGCGCAGTTTCAGCAGGTGACCAGTCGATTGGTCGATCTTGAGACAGGCGCATTTGTGACCGAGATGGATGCAGAGAGTTTTGATCAACGGCGTGCAGCAAAGGATCCACAGTTCATGCGCGTCTTGAGTGCCCAGGAAGACATCGCTTCGATTAAGCGTCAATCTCGGATCGCAAAGGTGTATCTGATCGAGAAGAGTGGGCAGATCGATAAGATCATTCTGCCAATCCATGGCTATGGGCTTTGGTCAACCTTGTACGGCTTTATGGCCCTCGAGGGGGACGCAAATACGGTGGCTGGCCTCGGGTTTTATGAACATGCAGAAACACCAGGTCTCGGCGGCGAAGTCGATAACCCCAACTGGAAGGCGCAATGGCCGGGTAAGCAAATCTACGACGCCGATGGCGTTGCAATTCGGTTGGTAAAAGGTGGTGCGGATCGATCTGATGCGTACGGGGTGGATGCCCTTTCTGGAGCCACGTTGACATCTCGCGGAGTTGATAACCTCTTGAAATTTTGGTTATCGGACGCTGGATTTAAACCCTTTTTGGACAATGTGAAGCAAGGACGGATCTGATGGCAAAGACGAAAGAACTGTTATTTGACCCGGTCGTCAATAACAACCCGATTGCACTGCAGGTCTTAGGGATCTGCTCAGCACTTGCAGTCACCTCCAGTATGGCGGTTGCGCTGGTGATGTCCTTAGCAGTGATTGTGGTGACCGCTTTTTCCAGCATGTTTGTGGCCATGATTCGGTCACAAATTCCAAGCTCAATCCGCATCATTGTGCAAATGACGATCATTGCGTCCTTGGTGATCGTGGTGGATCAGATCCTAAAAGCCTATGCCTATGAAATCTCCAAGCAGTTATCAGTGTTTGTGGGATTGATCATTACCAACTGTATTGTGATGGGCCGCGCAGAAGCGTTTGCGATGAAAAATGGCCCCATTGAGTCGTTTGTCGACGGGGTCGGGAATGGCTTGGGGTATGGCGCAATCCTGATGATTGTTGGTTTTATTCGAGAGCTGTTTGGATCTGGATCGGTGTTTGGCATCGAGATCCTTTCCAAAGTGACTGAGGGGGGTTGGTATTACACCAATGGCCTGATGCTGTTGCCACCGTCTGCGTTCTTTATCATTGGCTTTCTGATTTGGGGCGTTCGCGCCTGGAAGACGGCGCAGATGGAAAAAGACGAATTCAAAATTGCGCCGAACACCAAGTTGAAGGAGGCCTGAGATGGAGCATTACATCAGTCTATTTGTAAAGGCCGTCTTCGTTGAGAACATGGCGCTCGCATTCTTCTTGGGGATGTGCACGTTTCTGGCGCTGTCGAAAAACATCAAAACTGCGGTCGGTTTGGGGATCGCCGTGGTGGTGGTGCTGACCATCACAGTCCCGGTGAATAATTTAATTCTGAATGGGCTCCTGAAAGAGGGCGCCCTAACCTGGATTTCTCCTGCGCTTGGTGACGTCGATTTGCGCTTCCTTGGGTTGTTGTCATACATCGGTGTGATTGCAGCGCTAGTGCAAATTCTTGAGATGTTCTTGGATAAGTATGTGCCAGCGCTGTACAACGCGCTTGGCGTGTTCTTGCCATTGATCACAGTGAACTGCGCCATCTTAGGGGCCTCCCTGTTCATGGTTGAGCGAGACTACACCTTTGGCGAATCCCTAGTGTACGGACTGGGTGCTGGTGTCGGTTGGGCACTTGCCATTACGGCGTTGGCGGGTGTCCGTGAGAAGCTGAAGTATTCGGACGTTCCAGATGGATTAAAAGGGTTAGGGATTACCTTTATTACGGTGGGGCTCATGTCCTTGGGCTTCATGTCATTTTCTGGCGTTTCACTCTAAGGAGTTCCCATGGAAAACTTAAATGTGGTCACGCTTGGCGTTGTGATGTTCACCGTGATCGTCATCGGCTTAGTCGTCGTTATTCTGATGGCGCGCTCAAAGCTTGTGTCGACAGGAAATGTGACAATCACCATCAATCACGATCCCAGTAAGTCCATTACTGTGCCCGCGGGCGGGAAGTTGTTGAACACACTCGCGGACCAGGGGATTTTCCTCGCGTCTGCCTGCGGCGGTGGCGGATCCTGTGCGCAGTGTAAGTGCGTGATTGAGTCCGGCGGTGGAGACATTCTGCCGACTGAGGCGTCGCACTTTACCAAGGGTCAGGTGAAGGAAGGCTGGCGTTTGTCGTGTCAAGTCGCCGTCAAACAGGATATGGCCATCGAGGTCGAGCCTGAGTTATTCGGCGTGAAGCGTTGGGAATGTGAAGTCGTGTCCAATCCGAACGTCGCAACCTTCATTAAGGAACTGACGCTGAAGCTTCCGGAGGGGGAGAATGTTGATTTCCGGGCTGGTGGCTATGTTCAGTTGGAAGTGCCACCGCATCACGTGAAGTTCAAAGATTTTGAGATTGAGCCGGAGTACCGTGGTGATTGGGAGCGGTTTGGCTTCTTTAATCTGGAATCAAAGGTGGATGACACCACTATTCGTGCATACTCGATGGCGAACTATCCCGAGGAAAAAGGGATCGTCAAATTCAACATCCGGATCGCCACGCCACCACCAGGCAGTAAGCACCCGCCGGGGCAAATGAGTTCGTATGTGTTTAGTCTGAAGCCCGGTGACAAGATCGCTGTGTTTGGTCCGTTTGGTGAAGCATCTGCAGAAGTGTTTGAAGAAACACGTGCACATTCTGATCTTGCTGCGAGAATCGACGATTCTTACCAAGCAGCTATGAGAGAGATCGCTGGTTTCCGCGCGATTG
>RFUY01000017.1 GCA_009922705.1 Gammaproteobacteria bacterium | reverse complement strand
CACTGCTGACGACTTTCGCAGCACAACTCGATTGGTTTCCCTTGGGTGGCTTTACCTCCGAGCGATTTGAGGAATTCACTGGGCTTGAGAAAGCCAAGGACATCGTCTGGCACTCCGTACTTCCACTCTTGGCCTATTTATTAGGAAGTTTCGCAGTGATGACGTTCATGATGAAAAACGCCTTGATGGACCAGCTAGCCGCAGACTATGTGCGGACGGCGTTAGCGAAGGGGCTTTCCTTCAAAGAGGCGATTCGCAAGCATGCGGTGCGGAATGCGCTGATCCCGTTGGCAACCCACTTCGGCAATAACATCAGCGTGATTCTCTCTGGATCTTTTTTGATCGAGACCATCTTTAACATCAATGGGTTTGGTTTGTTGGGCTATGAAAGCTTGTTAGAACGTGACTATCCCGTGGTCATGGGGATCTTAGTCATCTCTTCACTATTGTTTTTGATCGGCAATATCCTTTCTGATTTGTGTGTTGCCTGGGTGGATCCGAGGGTGCGATTCGGATGATGCGCCTTGATCCAATCACCCGGACGAAATTAGCGCGATTCCGCTCAATTGGACGCGGCTATTGGAGCGCCTTGATTCTTGCGGCGTTGATGGGGCTGTCCTTATGCGCTGAGTTGTTGGTGAACTCGCGTGCACTACTGGTCTTTTATCAGGGGAGTTTGTATTTCCCAACCTACGGTGCGGTGATGCCTGGGACTGTCTTCGGGGAAGATTATGCGTATGAAACGGACTATCGAGCGCTGAAACAGCGGTTCTCCGAGGCGGGTCAAGGGGATTGGGTCGTTATGCCGCTAATTCCCTATAATCCACTCGAAATCAATGCCTATGAGGGAGAATTCGCGCCGCATCCCCCGAATGCGGCTCGCGAACACTATCTCGGAACGGACATCGCAGGCCGGGATGTGGCGGCGCGTCTAGTCTATGGGTTTCGGATTGCGATTTGGTTCAGCGTCGCCCTCCTGTTGAGTACCTATGTGATCGGGATCGCCTTGGGCTGTTGGATGGGCTATCGCGGAGGCTGGATTGACCTTGGCGTACAACGGCTGATTGAGATTTGGAGTAACGTTCCGTTCCTCTACGTCATCATGATTGTGGCGAGTATTGTGACCCCAGGATTTGGGTTATTGGTGAGCCTCATGGTGCTGTTCGGATGGATGGGGATGACCTGGTATATGCGGACGGCGACCTACAAAGAGGCTGCACGGGATTACGTCTTAGCCGCGCGTGCGTTGGGGGCCGGCCCCTGGCGTATCATTGGTCGCCATATTTTGCCGAACACGATGTCGATCATTGTGACCTTCATTCCGTTCTCAATTGCGGGCGGTATTACCGCGCTGACCGCGCTGGATTATTTGGGATTCGGGTTGCCCCCGCCGACACCCAGTTGGGGTGAGTTGTTAAAGCAAGGCACCGACCGCTTGGATGCGCCCTGGATTGTGTCGAGTGTCGTTGCGGGTCTGATCGCTATTTTGGTGATGGTCACTTTTGTCGGCGAGGCGATTCGAGAAGCCTTTGATCCCAGGCGGCAGGTGCGGTATGCCTAAGATGAGATGGATGCTCAGTTGTCTGTTGGGTACCCTGCTGGTGGGCTGCTCCGAGCCTCCAGAGGTTGAGCGCTCTGGTGAGTGGACAAGTGCTAATCAACTCGTTTGGACGCCCGAGATTGCCTCTGCGCGGCGTGCATTACTCGAGCCTTACCCAGCGCTAGGATTGTCGGCGCTGCCTGCAGGGCTCGTTTGGGAGACGCACCCAGGCACCCCCTTTCTCGGGAGTGCTGAGGCACGACCCGGCGGGACCTTTTATGATCATGCCTCGGTGTATCCGTTGACCCTACGGACCGTAGGACCGGATTCAAATAACTCGTTTCGTGGCTATTTGCTGGCGAATCAGTGGAGTTTGACGACGCTTCACCCAGATACTGAGACCCCCATTCCAGAGCTCGCGCTTGAGTGGGCGGTAAGCGCGGACCAAACGACCCTGTTCTTTCGCCTAGACCCTGCTGTTCGTTGGTCAGACGGTGTTCCTGTGACCGCTGATGATTACCTGTACACACTCGAATTCATGCGTTCTGAGGCAATCGTGGCGCCGTGGTACAACAATTATTTTACCGAGCAGATTCTGAGCGTCGAAAAGTATGACGACTACACCATTGCTGTGCGTGGCGCTGTGCCAAAGCCGGCTGTCGATTTGCACACGAGTTTATCGATTTCGCCCAAACCTCGGCACTTCCATGTTCTCGACAGCGGTTGGGTGCAGAATACCAATTGGGCCATTGAACCCAACACGGGGCCGTATCAAATTGACCGCCGAAGCCTGGTTGACGGCAAAGGCAAGTATCTGGTGTTCCAGAAAAAGGAGGACTGGTGGGGACGTCATCGACCGCAGTATCAAGGACGTTTCAATGTCGACCGTGTGCGCATCAAGATCATTCGCGATCCCAACACGGCGTTTCAATCGTTCAACAAAGGGGATCTCGACAGTTTTGCCCTAGTCCTTCCGGAGTTTTGGCATGAGAAGGCCAAAGGGCCCGCTTACGATCGCGGATATCTTGAGAAATTGTGGGTCTACAACGATGCGCCCCGCCCGTCGACTGGTGTGTGGATGAATCAGGCACATCCACTGCTCGCGGAGCGGTCGATTCGATTGGGACTACAGCACAGTCTCAATTTCGAAAAGATGCTTAGAACCGTGTTACGCAACGACTACGTTCGACTGTCGCAACACTACACCGGCTACGGCAGCTACACCAATCCAGCCGTTGTGCCCCGTGCGTTTGATTTAGCGGCGGCCGAGGGCTATTTCACGGATGCTGGATTTGCGCAACGGGGTCCAGATGGCATCCGCGTCCGCGATGGCGTGCGTTTATCGTTCACCATGACGTATTCACAAGCGGTGCACACCCCCCGGTTGGTGGTCTTACAAGACGAGGCAAAGAAAGCTGGGCTTGAGATCAAGTTACAGTTACTGGATGGTCAAAATGCGTTCCGTAACATTATGGAAAAGCAGCATGAGTTGGCTTGGATGGGATGGTCGACCGGATTCCGCCCTGCCTACTGGGAGCACTATCACTCAGCCAATGCGGGAAAACCGCAAACCAACAACATTACCAACACGGCGATCCCCGCGCTCGATACACTCATTGAGGGCTATCGCAGCGCAACCGACGCCTCCACCCGGATCGCGTTATCGCATCAGATCCAAGCCCGCTTGGATGCAGAAGCGATGTTCGCGCCTGGCTATATGGTCCCCTACTCGCGAGGTGCGCATTGGCGCTGGATTCGGTTCCCGAGTGCTGCAGGCACCCGCGATGGTGGGGGGCTATATGACCCCTTCTCCTCCGCGTCTGGGGGCTTATTTTGGATTGATTCTGAGATTCGCGATGAGACACGCGCAGCACAACGTGAGGGGCGTGGTTTTGCACCTGTGCTCCGAATTGACGAGCGATTTAAGCCATGAGCGTGTTAGAGATCGAGGCATTGTCTGTTGACGCGGTGGATGGCACACAGGCCGTCCCACTGTTGCGTGGCGTGGATCTGACACTTTCGCCAGGAGAGACGCTTGGCCTGGCTGGGGAGTCTGGTTCTGGTAAAACGCTCACTGGTCTAGCCATCATGGGTCTCTTGCCGCAACCTGCCGTGCGGATGACCCAGGGCACACTGCGGTTTCAGGGGCAATCGCTGACCACCCTCTCGCCTAAAGCGCGCCAACAGCTCAGAGGCTCAGCGATGGCCATGATCTTCCAAGAGCCGATGACCGCGCTCAATCCGGTTCAACGGGTGGGCTCACAGTTGGCCGAGCTGTATCAGATCCACCGTCCAAACTTGTCCTCGAGCACAATCCGTCAAGAGTTGATTCAGGGGTTGGCAAATGTCGGAGTCAGCGAACCGGAGCGTCGGTTAACGTCTTACCCGCATGAACTGTCTGGTGGCTTGCGGCAGCGGATGATGATTGCGATGGCGCTAGCCCTAAAGCCAAGACTACTTATTTGTGATGAGCCAACCACTGCATTAGATGTAACAATACAGGCACAAGTCCTTGATCTAATTCGTACGCTTTCCAGGGAGATCGGGACCGCAGTACTGTTTATCACCCATGATCTCGGGGTGCTTGCTGAATTGGCGGATCGTGTGGCGGTGATGTATGCGGGTCGGATTGTTGAGGAACAGTCGGTATGGGACATCTTTGCATCACCAAAGCACCCTTATACCCAGGGCTTGCTGCGGAGCATCCCACGGCTTGATCAATCAGCGCAGACGCGCCTTGCGATCATCCCCGGACAAGTCCCTCAGCCGACCGAGCCATTGTCAGGATGCCGGTTTCATCCGCGGTGCGACCAGGCAACGGCGCTCTGTCGACACACACAGCCTCGAATGATCGATGGCGCGGCCTGTCATCTGTTCGGAGAACAGACATGCTAGCCGTGGAAGACCTGCGCGTGCATTTTCCAATTCAGGCAGGCGTCCTGAAACGAACCGTTGGATTCGTCAAGGCCGTTGATGGCGTGTCATTTCAGCTTCAGCGTGGACAAACGCTCGGGTTGGTGGGTGAATCCGGGTGTGGGAAAAGTACCGTTGCGAAGGCCCTGATGCAGGTCATTGCGCTCACGTCCGGTCGGGTGTCTTTGGACGGTGTCCCCGTGATGAGCGGTGACCGTGTGCAATTGCAAGCCTATCGACGCAAGGTGCAACTGGTCTTTCAAGATCCTGGGGAAAGCTTGAATGGGCGCCATACCCTCGGGGAGATTCTCGCCGAGCCGATGGAGATTCATGGCGTTGGCGAGGCCACTCAACGCGATGCGCTCATCCAGCAGTTGTTGATGGATGTTGGCTTGGGAAATACGCCGCTTACACGCTATCCCCATGAATTCTCCGGTGGGCAGCGGCAACGGATTGGGATGGATCCTGAGTTTCTGCTCTGCGATGAACCCGTCTCGGCCTTGGATGTCTCAGTCCAAGCGCAGATTTTGAATCTTCTCATGGACTTACAAGCGAGTCGCGGGCTTGGGATGATGATGATTTCGCATGATCTCTCCGTGATTCGGCATGTGAGCCACACAGTGGGAGTGATGTATCTCGGACAGATGATGGAATATGCACCTGCGGAGCGACTATTCTCAGAACCCTTACATCCTTACACAGAGGCATTGCTGGATGCGGTTCCTCGGCCTGATCCGCGGTTGCGTGACCGACCGCGACGAGCGTTGGTGGGTGAGCTTCCGTCGGCATCGAATCCGCCGCCGGGATGCCCATTTCAAACCCGCTGCCCTCGCGTGATGCCACGGTGTCGTGAGCACCGTCCAGACTTTCGCGAGTGGGCGCCAGCGCATTGGATTGCCTGTCACGCTGTGGACTAATTTTGGAGGAACCTCGGATGACAACCCCTCGCGTGGCCCTGGTCACTGGAAGTACAAGTGGAATTGGGCTTGGAATCGCCAGAGCATTGGCCGAGGCTGGATATCGGATTGTGCTCAATGGCGTGGGATCTGCGGAGTCGATCGACGACGCGCGCACAGATGTGCAATCACGCTCCCCTTATCCCGTTGAGTTTCTGGGGACCGATATGAGTCAACCGAGTGCCATCGAGCAGGCACTGCAGGGACTGACCGCTGAGATTGGGCCAGTGACTGTCCTTGTGAACAATGCCGGTGCGCAACATGTTTCCCCCATTACTGAGTTTCCGGTTGAGGCGTGGGATCGTTTAATTGCATTGAATCTCTCGGCGGCATTCCACACGACTCGCCTGCTCCTCCCGGGCATGGTCACCGAGCAATTCGGTCGTATCATCAATATCGCAAGCGCCCATGGCTTGGTGGCGTCAAAGGATAAATCTGCGTATGTTGCTGCTAAGCATGGATTAGTTGGGCTCACAAAGACTGTCGCCCTTGAAACTGCGCAATTACCCATCACTTGTAATGCCATCTGTCCAGGGTGGACAGATACCCCACTGATCAGCGCGCAAATCCGTGCGCGCGCGGACGCCTTGGGCGTCTCGGTGGCTGAAGGCGGACGGCAACTGTTGATGGAGAAGCAGCCGTCATTGGAATTTGTAACCCCCGAGCAGCTCGGAGCGCTCGTTTGTTTTTTGTGCACGGATGCGGCCAGCCAGCTTACCGGAACGGCGATTCCCGTCGACGGTGGGTGGACAGCTCAATGATCAAGGAGAGCCTCGATGTGTAATGACATTCAGTGTTATGTGAGTACAAAGCCCGCACCGCAACCGGATCCGGAAGTGCGTCGGCTATTTTTAAAAGGCCTCGCCTCGCTACCGCTTGCTTATGTCCTTGCGGACATTGAACTCGCAGCGGCGGCGGCCCATGGCGGCGAGACCATCTCTCTCGACGTTCCTGGCGTCGGCACTGTGCAGGGATATCTTGCAGAGCCAGAACAACTCGATGCTCCAACAGTGCTCTTGATTCACGAATGGTGGGGTCTTAACGATCACATCAAGGCTGTTGCACAGGAGTTTAAGGCCAAAGGGTTTCGGGCGTTGGCGGTTGATCTCTTCAAGGGGTCCGTGGCCACAGATCGCGAGGGCGCAATGAAGCAGACGCGCGGCTTGGTCGCAACTGAGGCCCGCGCAACCATGGAAGCCTGGGTGACTTGGGCCCGCGCACAAGGAAATGGCAAAGTGGGCACCTGTGGCTGGTGCTTTGGTGGTGGTTGGAGTTTGCAAACGGCCCTTGCTGCCGCCCCAGATGCCTCCGTGATCTATTACGGATCGGTAAAAGTGGATGCAGCGGACTTGGCTGGTTTACAGACACCGCTGATGGGACATTTTGGGACCCTTGATAAGGGAATCAATCCACAGATGGTTGGCGCCTTTGAAAAGAATCTGCGGACGGTTGGGAAAGATGAGCTGCTGACAACGCATTGGTATACCGCCGACCATGCGTTTGCGAACCCCACCGGTGGGCGCTATGACGAGGACGACGCAGCCCTCGCCTGGGCCCGGACGCTCACTTTCCTGGAGTCTCATCTTCGCGGTTAGTCAGCCGTTGCGTGGGTTTGACGGCTAATGCACAAGCACCCACGCGACTAAAACCACGGCTGAAAGTGCGGAAGCCGTGAGTGGAATGAGCGTTAACATCATCCCGAACACCCTGCCCTTAAACACGGGCGGGGTGCTATTTTCACCGACCAGCAGTCCATACGCATGACTGATGCGCCCAATCAAGAACGCCAGTCCGAGTCCTGAAATCCACCACAAATAACTGTCTGACAATTCAAGCAAGGCCAGCATGATCAGAAAGAGGGGTGTGTATTCCATAAAATTGCTGTGTGCGCGTATGGCGCGCTGCAGCTCGGTTGAACCGGTGATCGTCACCTCTGCATGCTCTCTGCGACGGAGGCGGATGACATGGATTGTGAGTACCAGATAGACCGCAACAAGGGTTGCCGCGATCAATAACGTCACCAAGGGAAGTGCCATAGAGAAGCTCCTGTTCAGTCAAACTGTGATCGCGCCAAGCCCATAGGCCGCACTCACGACGACGAGAACCACCCTGAGTGGGGATTGCCGAAAGACAAGGGTCATGAGGAGGCCAAGTCCCGCGAGGGCTGCCGTGATGCCATCAACGACTGCAGTCTGGCTGACGGGATGAATCAGGACGGCAAAGATCAAGCCGACAACACAGGCGTTCACGAACTGGAGACGAGGTTGGAGTGCCTGCATGGTTGTCATCGCGGTCGGCAAGGTCGCCATTAAAAATAAGGCGCCAGGCAAAAAGATACACAGCGTTGCAAGGATCGCACCGAGTACGGGGTCAACTCCCGGGTAGACTGCGCCGATAAACGTTGCGACCGTGAAGAGTGGCCCTGGCATTGCTTGGGCAATCCCGTAGCCCGCGAGAAAGCTGTCGGCACTGACCGGCGGACTCACGGTCGACTCCAGTAAGGGAAGAACCACATGCCCTCCTCCGAAAACCAAAGCCCCAGATTGATAGAGTCCCCAGGCGAGTGCCGTCAGTGGTGTCGCAACCCAGTGGGACAGAAACCACAAGAGCATCCCCAGGCCACCGATGAGCGAAAGCCATCCCAGCATCCCGCTACCAGCCATTGGTTTGTCTGGAACTGCGCTTGGTGATGAACCGGGTGTCAACAGGGCTGCTGCGAAGGCAAAACCAATAATGCCCAAGGGTGCCAGTGGATGACTGAGACTCACAAAGCACCCCATTGAGAGGAGCGCCACCAGTTTTGTCGCCGGGGTCTGGCAGAGTGATCGCCACAGACCAAGGGCGGCGTCAGCGATTACTGCGACTGCAACACATTTGAGCGCTGTCACCAGCGTCTTGGTGTCAACGCCCAACCCTGAGATCCAGGCCCAGCCCGCGAGCCCCATTAGGATCGCAGAGGGTAGCGTGAATCCCAGGAACGCAGCGCAGGCACCCGCTAGGCCACCCTGGCGATACCCGAGTGCCATTCCAACCTGTGACGAGGCAGGCCCTGGGATGAGCTGACACAGCGCCACCAACTGGCTGTAGTCCGCGTCACTAATCCAATGTCTTCGCGTCACAAACTCCCGACGAAACAGCGCCAAATGCGCCATCGGTCCGCCAAAGGCTGTACAGCCAAGTGTCAGAAACGTCCAAAAAATATGGGGGATCATCTGATCTCCAGAGGGTTTGATCGTCTAAGCATTATCACAGGGAGATGACATCCTCTAGTGTGGTCGATAGAGCTGATCGATGTCGGTCTGTAGTGCCTCAATGACCCGTTGCCTGCGCACCTTTTGCGTCGGCGTCAGCAGGCCATTCTCTGGGCTAAAGGGGGTCGTGTGCACGATAAACTTGCGAATCTTTTCAGTTGGCGCAAGCCTTTGATTGGCGCGTTTTACCGCCTGCTCAATTGCTTCAGTACGCTGCACGGGTAAGACACCAGGTTCGAGCAGAGCGGGTGCTGGCACAATCACTGCGCTGAGCCATGGCCGGCGATCTCCGATCACAACGGCTTGCTCAATCTCTTCTTGGACCGTCAGGGTGGCTTCAATTTTTGCCGGTGCAATATTGTCCCCTCCCGAGGTGATCAGTAGGTCCTTCTTTCGCCCGATGATCTCAATGAAGCCCTCAGCATCGAGGTGTGCAAGGTCTCCAGTGTGCAGCCAGTCTTCGCGGAGCGCCTCAGCGGTGGCCGCCGGATCGTTCCAATAACCCCGCATCACACAATCACCACGGACTAAGAGCTCCCCATCTTCGGCCACTCGCACATCTACGCCCGGGAGTGGTTTACCCACGGTGTGTAATTTGTTGGCCTCTGGGGTGTTCACACTGATCAAGGGACTGGCTTCGGTCTGTCCATAGCCCTGCAAGATGCCAATGCCGAGGCTGGTAAAAAACCGCCCTACCTCGGGATTCAAGGGAGCGCCTCCGGAAATAAAGTAACGGATCCGTCCACCAAATCTCGCGCGTAACTTTGCGCGAACCAATCGATCTAACAGTGGGTCTAGGCTGCGCTCGATGAGGGTCAGTGGGTGCCCGTCGAGCCGCTTCAGTCCGATCGAGACTGCCGCCTGAAACAGCCTCGCCTTAAGCCCTCGCGCTTGCCGCACTTGGCTCTGGATCCGGGTATACAACAGGTCATAGAGTCGAGGTACTGCAGTGGCAAGAGTTGGGCGGACCTCGGTCAAGTAACTTTGCAGTTTTTCCGTCGTCTCGCAGTACCACACCTCCGCGCCCAAGCTGATCGGAAGGTGCAAACCCGCGGTATGCTCGTAAGCATGGGCGAGAGGCAGAAACGACAGAAAGCGATCATGTGCTCCAAACCCATGCCGTGTAAGGATCGCCACCGCAGCATCCACATTTGCGCCGATTGATCGATGCGTCAGCATCGCCGCCTTTGGGTCACCCCCCGTCCCTGATGTAAAAATCAGGCAGCAAGGGTCATCAATGGTTGCTGGATACAGTGCAATCGATTCCGCGGGCTTGGAGACATCCAGTGACCATAAGGTCTCCCAGGTCGTCAGTGGGTCGTGCCCACCTGCATTGGGCGTCTCAGCGCACCACAGTTGTTTCAGTGTTGCCGTGTCTGTATCCGCGGCGAGGATGCGCGTCGTTAGCTCGGCGGAGGACACGAAGGCCGCGCAGGGTGAGGTTAGCCTGAGAATGTGCTGTAGGTCCCCCACAGTGTGCGTGACGTATGCGGGAACGACCAAGGCCCCAACGGCCATAATGGCGATGTCAAAAATTGCCCATTCGGGTCGATTTTCTGAGAGCAAAAGGACGCGATCGCCAGGACCGATGCCGGCAGCCCTCAGTGCAAAGATGACCTGTTCGACCTGGGTTTGCGCAGACGACCAAGACTGCTGATGCCACCCCTCAGGGCCTCGCACCGCAAACACTGTGTCATGGGCCCGTTGTTTCGCCTGCTCAAAAAATCGCTCTGGGAGTGTTTGCATTGGCCCTCACCCTGTGTCCTTATTGTGAGTACACAATAAGCCTAAACTGAGAAATTCCAATCATTGACCAAGGGTGTTGATGGGTGATGGCGGTGGATAAACGACCCCTTCAGTGAGGTCATTTGGTATGATCTGCGCACGTAACCGCCGACTGAGCGTTCAGCTGCGTGGGTTGTGTTGAGGGCTAGACAGGTGCGAAGTGACTCAGTGTGTGATGATTCACTGGTGCAAGCGCCGGGACTCGAACCCGGGACCTCTCCCTTACCAAGGGAGTGCTCTACCAACTGAGCCACGCCTGCATCATTAAGGTGGGCGATTATTCAGGCCGAACCGAAGCAAGTCAACATGCGAAGACAGATACAAACCCTTTCCGCTGAAGCCCTGCTGGCTTCTCCGGATGACTATGACACACTCATTGATGCGCGGTCTGAGTCGGAATATGCGTTCGATCATATTCCGGGTGCCATCAACCACCCAGTGCTCAATGATCGCCAACGGGCTTCTGTGGGTACGCTGTATCAGCGGGTTGATCCCTTTGTGGCGCGTAAACACGGCGCCCAGTTTGCGAACTTAAATATTGCCGCCCATCTCGCGGGGTGGATGGACCACGATCGCGATTGGCGACCAGTCGTGTATTGCTGGCGTGGCGGTCAGAGATCTGGGTCGTTGGCGCTGGTCCTTCATGAAATTGGGTGGCCAGTCAGAATTCTGCAAGGCGGATACAAAGCGTATCGGCGTCACCTTCAAGCCACCTTCTCAGCCGTGATCGACGCGCTGCAGTTTCGGGTATTGACTGGCCCCACGGGGTCAGGGAAAACCGAGCTGTTGACACAGATGGCGCACGAGGGATTCCAAACGCTCGACCTGGAGGCGCTCGCACATCATCGTGGATCACTGCTCGGCGGCTATACCACCCCACAACCCTCCCAGAAGTGGTTTGAATCACAGGTCTATGCGCAATTGTCTGCGATGGACCCTGCGCGTCCTGTCTGGGTTGAATCGGAGTCTTCGAAGATTGGGCAACTGCACCTGCCCGAGCGATTATTTCAGCGGATGCTTTGCGCACCTGCACTGGCGCTGGAAGCCCCTGTCACTGCGCGCGCAGTCTTTTTGCAACAGATCTATCAAGATATGTTGGCTGACCCAGATCGCTTGCGAACAGCGATTACTGCGCTGCAATTTCGGCAACCGAAGCGCCTCGTTCAGCAGTGGCTTGAGTGGGTTGAAATGGCGCAATGGCAGAGCCTGGCAGAAAGTCTTTTGGTCGCCCACTACGATCCAGCGTATCGTCGGTCACAACATCGTCTGGGTGTCTGTGGGGCAATTGAGGTCATGCCTGGACAGTTAACGCGGGCGCTCATCAAGCGACTCGAAGCATTCGAGTCTGAGACGCCTGAGACAACGTCAACACTGCACGCGTTCTCCAGCCACTGAGCTGTTGGAGCGAGAGAATTCCGACGCATTCCGCACAAAAATTTTTTAAAAAGTATTTAAAAACAATAAACTATGCGAATAAATAAATGAAAATCGATGCGAGAGTTGACATCAACTGTCGCACGACGGTGCGGGCCGAAGCGGCCCAGGCGCTCCTTGTGGGGAACGACCGAGCAAGTCATCCAGTCCGGTCCGGCCCCCAGTACAATCGCTGATTAGAAGCGTGCCTGAATTTCCTCAAGAACGGCCGGATCTTCGATGGTCGAGGGTGCTGTATACGCTTCCCCATCGGCGATTTTCCGGAGCGTTGCGCGGAGGATCTTGCCCGATCGCGTTTTTGGCAATCGCTCTACGACAAGCACTTTCTGGAAACAAGCCACGGCTCCAATCTGAGCGCGGACGGCTTGGATGAGCTCCTTTTCAACGATGTCTGGGGCTGTACTCACGCCATTTTTTAAGACCACAAGGCCGAGTGGCAATTGACCCTTGAGCTCGTCTGCGATGCCAATCACAGCGCATTCGGCAACGGCCTCATGCGCCGCGACAATTTCTTCCATCTCTCCAGTAGAGAGTCGATGACCGGCGACGTTAATCACATCATCCGTCCGCCCCATGATGAACAAATAGCCGTCATGATCAATAAAGCCACCGTCACCGGTCAGGTAGTAGCCAGGATAGGGCTTCAAATAGCCGTCTTCAAAACGGCTGTGATTTCCCCAGACTGTGGGCAGACACGACGGTGGCAGTGGGCGCTTAATCACCACTGAGCCCTGCTCTCCTGGTTCAACGGGTGCTCCAGCCGGATCCAAGATATCAACTTGAAACCCTGGTGTTGGCTTGGTCGCCGACCCTGGTTTTGGCGGAAACGATTCTAAGCCCCTCGGATTACAGGCAATCGCCCACCCTGTTTCGGTCTGCCACCAGTGATCGACGATGGGCAGTGTGGTGAGTTCATCGAGCCAATGGTATGTCGGCGGATCTAACCGCTCACCAGCCAAGTAAAGCGCGTCTAGTGAGGAGGTGTCATAGTTGCTCCAGAGCGTCCCTTCCGGATCTTCCTTTCGGATGGCTCGAAAGGCCGTCGGTGCACTGAATAAGATTTTAACGCCATAGTCTTCCACGACGCGCCAAAATGCTCCGGCATCGGGCGTTCGAACCGGTTTCCCTTCGTACAAGACGGTGGTGCATCCAGCCAATAACGGGGCATAGACAATGTAGGAGTGCCCAACCACCCAACCGACATCGCTTGCCGCCCAAAACACCTCCCCAGGGTTGACGTTATACACAGTCTTCATGGAGTAGGTCATAGCCACAGCGTGCCCGCCGTGATCACGGACGACTCCTTTAGGCTTTCCGGTTGTCCCAGAGGTATACAGAATGTAGAGGGGATGTGTTGCGCTGACTGGCACAGGGTCGGCCGGTTGGGCGTTTTTCACGGCCTTTGCCCACGTAATGTCTCGCCCTTCGGTCAGGGTACACGGCGATTGCGGGCGCTCTAGAACAACCACATGATCGGGAGCATGCTCTGCAAGTGCGATCGCATCATTCACAATCGGCATGTACGGAATCACCTTCGCGACTTCAATGCCGCAGGTGGCGGTCACCAGGACTTTGGGCGTGGCATCGGTCAATCGAACAGCAAGTTCATTTGCTGCAAATCCGCCGAAGACAACAGAATGAATTGCGCCAATCCGAGCACACGCCAACATCGCAATGACAGCTTCAGGCACCATTGGCATATAGATCACGACACGATCACCGGTGGACACACCCAATGCGCGGAGCGCGCCAGCAAATCGACTCACGCGATCGCCGAGCGTGTTGTAGGTGATGGCTTCTTTGGTTTGGGTGACCGGGGAATCGTAGTAGATCGCGACTTGTTCGCCCCGCCCTGCGATGACGTGACGGTCGATCGCGTTGTAACAGGTGTTAAGGAGACCATCTGGATACCACCGTTCGATCCCATTGGCGTCGAGTGCAAGCCCAACCTTTGGCGGTTGATGCCAGTCAATGAGCGCGGCTTGTTCTAACCAAAACGCTTCCGGATGAGTAATCGACGCTGTGTAATGATCCTGATATCCCATGAGCACCTGTCCTTGTGTCAATGTCGACAGTGTACCTCTCTGTGCTGGGGTGTCTTTACGACGTTGGATCGACAAGATGCCCGATGCATTGAGGCGTAAAACCGGCGCGCCGTAATGCGTCAGCCAGCGCCTCACTGCGCTGAGCCGGAATCGCAATCAGCAGTGGACCACCTGTCTGTGGGTCATAGCAGGCCCAACTGGCGTGTGTTCTGAGGCTTGGATGCGTATACTGCCAGTTCTCTGGGACTGCGCTCGATCGGAGACCATTCCGCGCAGCCGCAATCACCTCTGGATAGAGCGCTGGTTGTGCCTGCCACTCAAACAACGGCGCGTTGTCGCCAAGCATCTCTGAAAGATGCCCAGCCACGCCAAAGCCAGTGACGTCAGTCATCGCGGTTGCGCCGACGGCCAGCGCCTCGTGTGCGGCGAGATGAAGCGGTGGTGCCTGTATCCAACGCGCAAAGAACTCATCGACTTTGCGCCCTGAAATCAATCCTTGACGGATACCGGCAAAGAGAAGTCCGGTTCCAATCGGCCCAGTCAGCCAGAACACATCGCCTGGCTGTGCATTTGATTTATCGATGCGTCGGTGCACTGGACCAGTCACACTGACGCCGACCATGGCTTGCTCGAGGCTGAGTGTGTGCCCTCCTGCCATTTGCAGCCCGAGTCGGGAGACTTCCTGTGAGATGCCATGTAAGACCCACTGGAACTCAGTCAACATGAGGGCCTGATGGCTCGAACGCTGGACGCCGATACAGTTCACCACCGCGCCAGTTTGAGCGCCAGCCGCATACAGATCAGAGGCCGCATGCCGAACGGCTAAGCAGCCCATGAGCGCTGGATCGGACAGGCAGTGGGTCAGTGCGTCAAGACTGAGCGCAGCCGTTTCTGAGCCGATCTTGAAATAACTCGCATCCTGGATCGCTTGCCCTGGGAGGGTCTGCCGTAGTGCTCGGCCAGACAGCTTTGCGGCACACCCCTCGCAATGCATGGGGTCATTGGCCATGGGCTGCATTTGAAATCGATCCATAAAGCGTTGATCAATCCATTGCTTCCAGCGAAACACCCAGGCCCCTTCCACAGACCAGCGCCCTCGAATCGCAATGGCGCGCTGGTCACCGGTGTTTAACAGCGTCAGCCAGCGACGCTGTGGCCGAAATGCCGGCAGCGGCTGCGATTGAAGAAGGCGTTCGAGATGCGTTGCAAGATATTGTCCACCTCGCACCGCCATCACCCCGGATCTTGCTCTTGGCGATGGCAAGCTCGCGAGATCACCGACCGCAAAAATCGCCGGATGACCGCGGCATTGAAAGGTTTCGGTGACTTGCAAAAATCCCTCTGGACAGCGGGATAATGCAGTCTCTGTAATCCACCGTGGAGGTTGCACTGGCGTGGCAACCCAAACCATTGTTGCGGAAAATAGGCGTCCGTCACTGCTCCGCACCTGACCGTCAGTGGCTTCGATAATCTCGGTCTTTGGGATCCACGCAATCTGATGCCGCGTGAGTGCACGTTCGATCGCTTTGCGGCCTGCGCGCAGACCTGGATCCTCATGCAACCCTCGTTTCCCGATCAGAGTAATCGGTAGATCACATCCATAGCGACGCCGTGCAGCAAACGCCAATTCCAGGCCAGCGGGACCGCCACCGACAATGGCCAGCGAGGGCGAACGCTGGGCGTGCAATGCGTGATCAATTGCCGGGAGTTGTGCCATAAACCGACTGAGGGGTTTGACGGGATACAGGGCTGGATGGGTGGATGGGAACGGAATGCCAGGCTCTGCGCCCGTATTCAGGATTAGATGGTCATACCTCAAACATGGCAGTGATTCCCCGCCCATCCAGTCTGGACGTTTCACAAAGACACACGAGTCGTCGGGATCGACCCGCGTTATCTCGCCGCGAATGAACCAGCCCCCGGCGCGCTCGGTGAGTGCTTGAACATCAATTGATAAAGCCTCCGGCGGTAAGTCACGCGCAAGGACAGCCGGCAGCATTCCCGAATACAGGGCATCGCCCTGGGGATGCACCACAATCAGCCGCACTGAGGGGTCGGGATGCATTAGAAGTCGCAAGATCACCGCAATATTTGCATGCCCTGCGCCCACTAGCAGCAAGCATTGAGTTGGCGCCTGTGTCATGGAATCCGGCGGGTCGGTTCCCGTAAGGTGACAAACTCTTCCGCTGCAGTTGGATGAATCCCAATGGTTGCGTCGAACTGAGCCTTCGTGGCCCCTGCTTTCACCGCCACTGCAAAGCCTTGCAGAATCTCGCCCGCATCCGGTGCAAGCAGATGCATCCCCAAGATCGCGTCGGTTGCGTCTTCGACAATCAGTTTGAAGACACTCACTTCGTCGCGGCCACTGAGCGTGTGTTTCATTGGCCTGAACCGACTCGTGTAAACGCGTGCTGCGATCCCTTGAGCGCGCACGGCTTCTTCGCTAAGCCCCAATGTCCCAATATTGGGTTGCGAAAAGATGGTGGTCGGAAGCTGTGCATAATCCACCTGTGCATCTGGCGCCCCCGCAAATAGGTATTTGGCGAGCGCCATACCCTCGGCGAGAGCCACCGGGGTGAGCGCCACTGTGCCGGTGACATCTCCGACCGCATAAATTGACGGCTCGTGCGTCTGAAACTGCGCATCCACAATAATGGTGCCATCGGCCCTAGTCTTTATTTGGGTGTTTTCAAGTCCGAGTCCGTCAGTGTGGGGCGAGCGTCCGACGGCCATCAATACCTCGGACACAACGATCGAATCAGGGTCGGAGTGCTCCACGCGGATGCCATCAGAGCCCTCGGAAAAGCCAAACAGGCGATGATTTAAGCGCACATCAATGCCCTTCCGGGTCAACTCTTCCACCAGTGCCTCAACGATTTCGCGATCAAACTCTTTCAGGAGATGTGGCCCGCGATAAGACAGTGTCGTCCGTACCCCGAGACCTGCAAAAATGCCCGCAAACTCAACCGCGATGTAGCCACCGCCGACGACCAAAATGGAGTCAGGAAGTCTCTCTAAATCAAAGATTTCATTGGAGGTTTTGGTAAGCTCTATGCCGGGCATCTCGGGCCGATTTGGCCAACCACCCGTTGCGACCAGAATCCGTTCAGTCTGTAAAACACGACCATTGACCTCAACGTGATGTGGTGAAGTGATCCGACCCCGACCCAGAATGAGCTCAGCACCTGCCTTTGCGAGCAATTGATCATAAATGCCGTTGAGTCGGTTGATTTCTTGGATTTTGTTGTCCCGTAAGGTGGGCCAGTCAAACTGAACATCAGTGGTCTGCCACCCGTAACCACGCGCGTCTGTCCAGCTCTCCCAGAAGCTTGATCCATACACATACAGCTTCTTCGGGACACACCCGACATTGACACAGGTTCCGCCTAAATACCGATCCTCGAGAATAGCGACACGGGCTCCCGCCTGAGCGGCGACTCGCGCGGCACGGACTCCGCCGGAGCCTGCACCAATGACAACGAAGTCGTATTGATCCATGCGTGCACCCTATTGCAATGTGATGACGGACTTGCCGATTTGTTCGCCGGCCTGCATCCGCTCGAACGCCTGCTGGATCTCATCGGGCGCGTAGACTTGCCGGACTGCATGGTCAACGCGTCCTCTCGCGACGGCCGGCCAGACGATCATTTCAAGCTCAGAGAGTAATCGACGCTTCACGAGATCCGACTGTTGCCGAAGGGTCCGTCCTGTCAGCGTGACGTTCTTCGACAGCATTTCAACCAGGTTACAGTCTGCGTGGACCCCGCCCAACAGGCCGATCAACGCGATACGACCCGAGTTTGCGATGACCGAAAGATTCCGATTCACATACCCTGCACCCACGGGATCTAAAATGACATCGAACTGAATCCCAAGCCCTCGAAAGTAGGCTGCCCAATCCTTGTCGCGAGTCACCCCACCCTCAGCGCCGCGTGCGAGGCAGTATGCGAGCTTTTCTTGGGTACTACAGGTTAAATACGGGGTTGCACCAAGCAGTCGGACCAACTGGATTGCCGCAATTCCAACGCCGCTGCCCCCAGCATGGATGAGTACTTTTTCTTTCGGTTTGAGCGCTGCCTGATCCCACAAATTAAACAGAGCGGTACACCAAGTTTCGACCAGACCCGCTGCGAGCGTGAGCTCTAAATTCGGAGGCGCAGAGACCAGGACGCTTGGGGAGCACACCACATACTCAGCCATCGCACCACTGCGAACCAGTGCACAGACTTTACGCCCGCACCAGGCCTCATCGACCCCAGGTCCGACTTGATCGACAATCCCCGAGCACTCTAAGCCAAGCACTGGCGAGTCGATTTCCCCGGGGTAGAGACCACGCACCTGTAAGAGGTCTGCACGGTTCAAGCCAGCGGCTGTCACGCGAATGCGAACTTCACCAAATTGAGGCGTTGGCGCATCTAATTCTTGCCAGAGAGCCTCGCCCTTCGCATTATTGACAACCAGCGCACGCATCTTGTGTGAATTCATACCGATAACATCTATAGGGATACCTTAACCAATGGATTCTTCGAATCAAAGCGCGTCACCCATTCGTCGCCTGCTTGCAATTCTACACTCTGAGGTTGGACCTGGCTTACTTCTTCTGGCAATGGCGATTTTGGCCATGCTTGTGATGAACTCGCAGCTCTCTGTGTTTTATGAGGCCTTTCTCAATACACCCGTCCGTTTTGCGGTTGGCGCCTTGGATTTGCACAAGCCTCTGCTGTTGTGGATTAACGATGGGTTGATGGCGATCTTTTTCTTCTTGATCGGGCTTGAGATCAAACGTGAACTGATGGTGGGTCATCTGTCTGATCTTCGCCAAGCGATCTTGCCATTGACGGCTGCCGTGGGCGGCATGGCGGCCCCAGCGGTTGTGTATTTGTTTGTCACCTCAGGCCTGCCTGGCGCCTCTGCCGGCTGGGCAATTCCTGCGGCCACAGATATTGCATTTGCCATTGGTGTCTTGGCGCTACTCGGGCCACGTGTCCCGGTGCCATTGAAGGTCTTTCTGTTGACCTTGGCGGTCGCGGATGACCTCGGCGCCATTATCGTGATCGCGTTGTTTTACACCGAGCATCTCAATATGGGGGCGATGACAGTCGCAGCTGCGTGCTTAGGCATTCTCGTGTTGATGAATGTCGCGAATGTCGGACGCATGTCCGCCTATGTGTTTGTTGGATTCATTATGTGGATTGCAGTCCTGAAATCAGGCGTGCACGCCACACTTGCTGGGGTCATTCTCGGATTGTGTATTCCGTACACATTACCAAAGCGGGAGTATTCGCCGATCTGCATGGCTTCTCGAGCTATCTGGTCTTGCCGTTATTTGCCTTTGCCAATGCAGGGGTATCACTCGGCTCTGACCCCTTTGGATTGTTGGGTCATGTCGTTCCGATGGGGATAGCCCTCGGCCTTCTCGTCGGTAAACCCGTTGGCGTTTTGATCGCGTGTTTTCTTGTCTTAAAGCTAAAAATCGCGGATATGCCAAGGCACGTCAACTGGGGTCAGTTGGTGGGGGTGTCATTCCTGTGTGGCATTGGCTTTACGATGAGTTTGTTCATCGGATCGCTGGCATTCGGAGGGATGCAAAATCCGCTGGCTGGCTATGACCGAATTGGGATTTTGATGGGATCCATTCTTTCGGCCGTGATCGGTTATGTTGTCTTGCGACGCGCACTGCCAGAGCGAAGCTATTGCTTGCTCGGAAGCCGTCCAGCCTAGCGGGAGGCACGCAGTGGCGCGACTTAGGTTGCGACACTGCGTTCTCGATAAGGCTGTGATTGGATTACTGGCCAAGCAGGTGCTGCGCCTGTCCAATCCAGTCATCACGGGTAATGCGACCTGCAAACTTCACCACATCGCGCTCTAGGCGTGTGATCTCTGTAGCGGTGAGTGCTGCAATTTGCGCGTAGCTGGTAATGCCGGCCGCATTCAGCTTCTTCTCGAGACCTGGCCCAATTCCAGCGATCAATTTGAGA
>RFUY01000160.1 GCA_009922705.1 Gammaproteobacteria bacterium | reverse complement strand
TCGCGATGTCCGCGAAATTAGAGTCCAGCAGCTTTTGGTACGGCTCTTCGATGGGCAAGCGCCAGCAGGGGTCACCGGTGTCACGCCCGAGGGCGAGGAGTGTCTCCGCCAATTCATCATCGGTACTTAAGAGACCGCTGTTGTGCTTACCAAGCGCCACTAAACACGCGCCAGTGAGGGTGGCAATATCGACCACGGCGTCAGGATCAAAGCGCTCGACGTAGGTGAGCGCATCACAGAGGACCAGCCGTCCTTCGGCATCTGTGTTCAAAATCTCGACCGTCTTACCGGATAACGTGGTGACTACATCACCAGGCTTCGTCGCTCGTCCGGACGGCATATTCTCGACGGCCCCAATCACGCCAATGATATTTTTGGGTACTGCCAATGCACTGACGACTTGCATGCATCCTAACACCGTCGCCGCACCGCACATGTCGAACTTCATTTCGTCCATGCCAGCCCCTGGCTTTAAGCTAATGCCACCGGTGTCGAAGGTCACGCCTTTGCCGACCAACACCTTGGGTTTGGCGGAGACATCGGGGTCTTGTAAGTGTTTCAACACAATGAAACGCGCCGGTTCTTCGCTGCCGCGAGAGACTGATAGCAAGCAATGCATGCCAATTTCAGCCATCTCTGCTTCATCCAGAATCTCAACGGTCAGGGTTGGATATTGCGTCGCAAGTTGTTCGGCTTGTGCCGCAAGATAACGGGGCGTACAGGTATTCCCAGGCAGGTTTCCCAGTTCGCGCGTGAGGTTCGCACCCTGTCCAATCAATAGACCACGCGCCAGCGCCTCACTGGCTGCTGTGTCATCCATCACAGTAAGCGTTCGCAATTGATGCGTTTTCGGCTCCTTTCTGGGCTTGGTGGTCTCATAGTGATAGCTGCTGTACGCCAGTGCATACCCAAGTCGTTCGAGCGAGCCGCGGTCCTGGGATGGAATCAAGCTTGCAAGATCAAGGTGGGCGGTGGTGATCGGGAGCTGGTGCAGGCTTTGTCCGAGGGCGGTAAACCACTCGCGCTCAGTCCAAGCAGAGCGCTTCTCTGAGCGTCCGAGACCGACAAGTAGTAGGCGTTTTGCAGTGAGTCCGGCAGGGCGGTGCACAGTGAGCAGTTGACCCGCCTTTGCCTTAAAATCGCCAGCATCCATGAGATCTCGAACGAACGCTGCGAGGGTGGGCTCGAGTTCAGCCACGGAAGCTTCTACACTCTCGGCCTCAGGGATCCCAATCACCACGCAATCGGTGTGCAGTTGGGTCAATGAGGTGGACGTGCGCTGTACTTCCATCGTGGACTCCTTGAATGTGCAATCGAAAACACGGGAGTGTAGGGCATTTGATCATTCTGAGGTATCTCACTCGCGAGATTTTACAGAGTACTGTGGCCGTCTCGCTGGTGTTGTTACTGGTGGTTTTAAGCGGGCGGTTTATTCAGTTCTTGGAGAAAGCCGCCGTTGGTGAGCTGTCGCTGGATCTTGTCTTCACGATGATCCTGTGGCGTGTGCCGAGTTCGCTAGAGCTGATCTTGCCCTTGGCGCTTACCCTGTCAACTTTGCTGGTTCTGGGGCGGATGCGGGAGGAGTCAGAATGGGTCATCCTGCACACTGCGGGCGTGTCAACAGCACGCTTATTTGGCTTAGTGCTGGTGCCTGCAACGCTGATTGCGCTGGCAGTGGCTTGGCTCTCACTGGTTGCATCGCCCTCAATTGCGCGAGAATTGGAGCGGCAGCTGATTGCGCGTGATCAGCTGACAGGCTTTGATACCGTCGTCCCAGGTCGATTTCAGTCGGATCGCTCTGGCCGGTTGGTCTACGCGGAGAGGCTTTCCCCCGACCGCTCTGAATTAAGCGATGTGTTTATTGTGGAGCCCCGGTCTGAGGCCGGCTTGGATGTCTATTTAACAGCGCGGTCTGCCCGGCAAGAGATTGTCGAGGGCGAGAAGTATTTGGTGCTATTTGATGGCGTCGAACACGTCGGATCCAGTGCGTCTCCAGCCTGGGAAATGAGCGCGTTTGGACGCTATGTGATTCGGTTACCTAAAGATGCATCGGAGCGCCCAGCGCCTATAGAAACCGTATCAACGATCGCTCTGTGGCAGACCCAGACCCCAATCGGGTTGGCTTTGCTCCAATGGCGCATGGCATTACCGATCATGTGTTGGCTGATGGTTCCCTTCGCCTTTTTAATTGCCGAAGGGAGCGCAAGACAGTCTCGGTATCTGTGGTTGATGCCTGTAATTGTCCTGCAGTTTGGCTACATCACCGCGCTGAGCTTTTCCCGAACCGGGGTGTCTGCGGGTGATTTGAGTCCCTGGCCAGGCCTCTGGAGTGTCCATGCGATCATGGTCATTCTAGCGGCCTTCTGCGTTGGCCTTGTCGGATGGCGATGGAGGCGTGGATGAGGGTGTCACGCGCAACACGACTCATCGCCGCTGCGCTCTGGCGAAGCCTTTTGGTGGTCACCCTGGTCTTTGTTGGACTCGAGTTTGTCTTCAAGTTACTCGACGAGCTCAAGAGTCCATACCAGCACTACACCGTCGAGCAAATGGTCTTGGTGTCGCTACTTGGTCTTCCGCGGCGGATTTATTTAGATCTACCCTTGATTGTCCTCATTGGTGTGGCGGCGGGTCTCGGTGGGCTCGCGCAACACAGCGCATTAACAGTCCTACGCGCCAGTGGACTGTCGATTCTGCAGATCTTGGCAAAGGTGCTAGTGAGCCTTTCACCACTGTGTGCCGGGGTGCTACTCATCGCCCAACTCGGTATGCCTCAGGCTGCGCAATGGGCCCAGTCACTGGAAGCGTCGTACACCCGGGGGGATAGCTCGGCGGCACTTTGGACACGTGACCTAGATCGCTATGTCTGGTTGCGTGGTGATGCAGAGGGTTCAGTCGCGACTTGGCGGCATCTCACGATTGATCCAGAGACACGACAACTGTCAACGCTCATTGAAAGCGGGTCGGTTCGCCTGGAGGCAGGAAGTGTGCAATTGGCTGACGCGACGCGTCTGACCCTGACACCGGAGCAGATTACCCAAGAGCGCGCTACGATGACATTCGACACGGGCTTGCAAGCCTCGGGTGTCCGCTGGTTGATTT
>RFUY01000159.1 GCA_009922705.1 Gammaproteobacteria bacterium | reverse complement strand
CGGCTCACCGTTGGCTGGCGACAAAATGTTGTTGGTCGACATCATCAGCGCACGCGCTTCAAGTTGCGCTTCCAGCGTTAATGGCAAATGCACAGCCATCTGGTCACCGTCGAAGTCCGCGTTGTAGGCCGCACAGACCAACGGATGCAACTGGATGGCCTTGCCTTCGATCAGGAGGGGTTCAAACGCCTGAATGCCGAGACGGTGCAGCGTTGGTGCCCGGTTCAGCAGGACTGGATGCTCTCGAATCACTTCAGCGAGGATATCCCAGACCTCTGGAGTCTCCCGCTCAACCATCTTTTTGGCGGCTTTAATCGTGGTTGCCAGACCACGCGCCTCCAGTTTTGCGTAGATAAAGGGCTTAAACAGTTCAAGTGCCATCTTCTTCGGAAGACCACACTGATGCAGCTTCAAGTAGGGACCCACCACGATCACGGAACGGCCAGAGTAGTCCACCCGCTTACCTAAGAGGTTTTGACGGAAACGCCCTTGCTTGCCTTTGATCATATCGGCCAAAGACTTCAATGGGCGCTTGTTCGATCCTGTGATTGCACGGCCACGGCGACCATTGTCTAGTAGCGCATCCACCGCTTCCTGCAACATCCGCTTCTCGTTACGTACGATGATATCTGGCGCACGTAGCTCCAACAGACGCTTCAAACGGTTGTTCCGGTTAATGACTCGACGGTACAGATCGTTCAAATCAGAGGTCGCAAAACGGCCACCGTCGAGCGGCACCAATGGACGCAAATCCGGTGGCAACACCGGAAGGACTTCCATAATCATCCACTCTGGCTTGTTGCCTGAGTCGCGGAATGCTTCAAGTAACTTCAGCCGCTTGGATAGCTTCTTCAACTTCGTCTCAGAGTTCGTCGTTGGGATTTCTTCCCGAAGTTTGACGATCTCTTCTTCCAAATCCATATCGAGCATCAGACCACGGATCGCTTCCGCACCCATCATGGCCGTAAAGTCGTCTTGATACTCTTCAAACGCCTCAAAATACTGCTCGTCCGACAGCAATTGTCCTTTTTCCAACGGCGTCATGCCTGGATCGACCACGACATAGGTCTCAAAGTACAAAATGCGTTCGATATCACGCAGGGTCATGTCAAGTAACAAACCGATGCGCGAGGGCAGCGACTTCAAGAACCAAATGTGGCAGACCGGGCTGGCCAGTTCGATGTGACCCATCCGCTCACGGCGCACTTTAGTTTGCGTGACTTCAACACCGCACTTTTCACAGACCACACCGCGATGCTTTAAGCGCTTGTACTTACCGCACAGACACTCATAGTCCTTGACCGGTCCAAAAATCCGAGCACAAAACAACCCATCGCGCTCAGGTTTAAAGGTCCGATAGTTGATCGTCTCTGGCTTCTTAACCTCTCCAAAGGACCACGAACGAATCTCGGTCGGCGACGCCAATCCAATTCGAATCCGATCAAAGTCGGCTGTGTGTCCTTGGCTCTTTAATAGGTTCAGCAAATCTTTCATAGAAGCGAACTCTCCACGTCTTCCGACTTATTCGTTTTCCAATTCGACAGAAATCCCCAATGAGCGGATTTCCTTGACCAACACGTTGAAAGACTCAGGCATGCCTGGCTCCATCCGGTGGTCTCCGTCGACGATATTTTTGTACATGCGTGTCCGGCCGTTTACGTCATCTGACTTCACGGTCAACATTTCCTGCAGGGTGTAAGCGGCACCATAGGCTTCGAGCGCCCAGACTTCCATCTCCCCGAACCGCTGACCACCAAACTGCGCCTTACCACCGAGCGGTTGCTGCGTCACCAGCGAGTAGGAACCTGTGGAACGCGCATGCATCTTGTCATCCACCAAGTGGTTCAACTTCAGCATGTACATGTAACCAACAGTGACCTTGCGATCGAAGGCTTCACCAGTCCGGCCATCATAGAGCGTAAATTGTCCGGATTCCGGGTACCCAGCCAGTTCGAGTAACTGCTTGATCTGCGGCTCAGATGCACCATCGAATACGGGCGTCCCCATGGGAACCCCTGCAGTCAAGTTTTGCGACAGCGCCAAGATTTCGTCATCTGTCAGCGAATCCAAATCTTCCTGAATCCCACCCACTTTGTTGTAAATCTGATCGAGGAACTTGCGTAACTCGGCAACCTTCGTCTGCGCCTTGAGCATCGCGTCAATGCGCTCGCCCAACCCTTTCGCAGCCATCCCTAAATGCGTCTCAAGGATCTGACCAACGTTCATCCGACTTGGAACGCCCAGTGGGTTCAAGACGATATCGACTGGATCCCCGTTTTCATCAAAGGGCATGTCTTCTTCCGGCATAATGACCGAAATCACCCCTTTGTTTCCGTGACGACCTGCCATCTTATCGCCAGGCTGAATACGACGCTTCACTGCGACATAGACCTTGACGATCTTCAATACGCCAGGTGCCAAATCGTCGCCTTGGCTCAGCTTCTTCTTCTTGAGATCGAAGGCATCTTCAAGCTCACTACGCCGCTCTTTCAGTGACTTCTCGGCATCGCCAATCAATGCATTTAATGCATCGTCAGTCATCCGAATCTTGAACCACTGCTCTTCGGTCAACTCAGCCAGGTACTCTGCGGAAAGCACATCCCCTTTCTTCAGCTCTGGGCCACCGGCAACCGGCTTACCGACTAACTGAGCCGCGAGATAGCCAAAGGTCGCTTCCGAAACGATCCGATACTGCTCATTGAGGTCCTTTCGATACTCGTTCAACTGATCTTCTTCGATCCACTTCGCCCGAGAGTCTTTTTCGATCCCGTCCCGTGTAAACACCTGCACATCGATGACGGTACCGGTCGTTCCGGTGCCGACACGCAGTGACGTATCTTTCACGTCCGAGGCTTTTTCACCGAAAATTGCGCGAAGCAGCTTCTCTTCAGGCGTCAACTGCGTTTCGCCCTTAGGTGTGACCTTTCCAACCAGAATGTCACCCGGCTTCACCTCAGCCCCGATATGCACAATCCCAACCTCATCGAGCTTGGCCAATGCACTTTCGCCGACGTTTGGAATATCTGCAGTGATCTCTTCCGCACCCAACTTCGTATCCCGTGCAACGCAGGCAAACTCTTGGATGTGAATCGTCGTAAAGCGCTCTTCCTTGACCAC
>RFUY01000158.1 GCA_009922705.1 Gammaproteobacteria bacterium | reverse complement strand
AGACCGTCAGATGCGCTCTTCTGTCCCAGATATTTTTGCAGCCGGTGATGTTGCCGAAGCACCAGATTTATTCTCTGGGGCACCGATGGTCTCTGCGATTCAGCCCAACGCGGCGGATCAAGCTCGGATTGCCGCATTAAATATGGTGGGCAAGACTGTTCACCATGGTGGAGTCATGGCCATTAACGTGTTGGATACCTTGGGTTTGATCTCGAGCTCCTTTGGACAATGGGAAGGAACTGCCGGTGGTGACAGTGTCGAATTCGCAGATTCGGATACCTCTCGGTATATTAGTTTGCAGTTTCGGGATGACGTTTTGATTGGGGCGACCGCGATCGGATTGACGCAGCATGTGGGCGTTTTGCGTGGGCTGATTCAGGCGCAGGTCTCGCTCGGGGAATGGAAACACGCGTTACTCAGCGATCCGTTCCGTGCAATGGATGCCTATCTCGCGTCGACCCAAAAACCAGGGGTATTGAATGACCAACACCATGGCCACGCTCAAGCTGTTCGCTAGCCTAAGTCATTACCTCCCAGCCGCTGCTGTGGATAATCGTCTGGACATTCCAGTCGATGCGGAAACCACAGTTTCCGCAGTCATTGCACGATTCCAACTGCCTGAAGCGTTGGTCCATCTGGTTTTGGTCAATGGGGTGTATATTCCTCCCGAAGACCGTCCTCAGCGCAGACTCGAGCCCGGGGATGTGCTTGCCATCTGGCCGCCTGTCGCGGGGGGCTAGTGGGGCAGTCCTGGTGTTCGGAGGTTCGTGCGAACCGTGTCGGCAAGTCCAGCCGAGTATGCGCGAGGATTGCATCAGGCGGTCCCTGGCGGAGTCACCGGTGGTCCGCATCATTTTGTGGTTTGTGACGGTGAGGTGCGGATTGAGATTGATCTGGTGCCAGGGCCAGATCATGTGATCGCACAGCTCCGTCTTCCGTCATTAACAGCACATTGGCGTCTCTCTGGCGGAACCAAATGCATTCACGACACACTGGTCGCACGCATGGATTTGGCGATGCGCCGCGGTGGGGGTTGATGAACGAACAACAGCTTCTGCGATATAGCCGTCAGTTACTCCTAAGTGACATTGGCGTCGAAGGCCAAGCGCGAATGTTGGCGGGTCATGTGCTGGTGATCGGTGTTGGTGGCTTAGGCAGTGCTGTTGCCTTGTATTTGGCCAGTGCGGGCGTTGGTCGGCTGACGCTTTGCGATGGCGATCACGTGGACTTAAGTAATCTGCAACGCCAGGTGCTCCATCGCGAATCACGGTTGGGCATGAACAAGGCGGCCTCTGCGCGGGAAGAACTCGCCACCATCAACTCGGACTGCCACGTTACAGCCATGACAACCTTTGCCGACGATGCGCACTTAGATGAGTGGGTAAAAGTCGCGTCGGTTGTGGTCGATGCCAGCGATAACTTCGACACGCGTCAAGCTGTGAATCGCGCCTGTGTTCGTTGGCGCAAACCGCTCGTTAGCGGTGCCGCCATTGCCTGGGTGGGACAACTCTCTGTGTTCGATGTGAGGCAGCCTGACTCGCCGTGCTATGCCTGCTTCATGTCTGAACAGACCGAAACTCCGACGCAAACTTGCAGTGACACCGGCGTTTTAGGGCCACTGACTGGCACGATTGGAAGCATGCAAGCAACAGAAGTCATCCGGTTGCTCTGTCACGAGCGAAGTGCCCTGGTTGGGCGCGTCTTGCTCTATGACGCATTACACGTGGGTTGGCAGGATCTGGTGATTCAGAAGAACCCAAGCTGTGCGGTCTGTCAGGAAGGTTAAGGCTCTGACCGTCGCTGGGACGGTGTATTTTTTAGGCCTGATAGTGTCTGAAGCTGAGTTTGAAACCACGCTATTGTAAGCACTGTCCTTGAACCGACACTGCGCTCCCTCCATTACTGGTTGTAGTCGATGATCGCTGGTAGCACTGGGGTACGCATTTGGATTCGTTAACACAGGCCGTTCTTGGTGGGGCCGTCACCTATGCGGTGTTAGGTCGGCGCCTTGGTAAACGTGCCATGCTCTACGGCGCGGCCTTGGGAACATTGCCCGATTTGGACGTGTTGATCGATTTTGGGGGTCCCATTGAAAACATGACCTACCACCGTGGATTTTCCCATTCCTTTTTCGTACAGGCGGCGGTGACGCCAGTGCTCGCTTGGCTTTTTGCGCGTCCGCACAGCCTCAGAGATGGGTTGTTTCTGCGCTGGTGCCTGGCGCTCTATCTGTGCTTTGTCACGCACGCCCTAGCGGATGCCTTCACAGTGTATGGCACGCAGATCTTGTGGCCATTCACCGACCATCCGTTTGCGTACTCGATTTTGTTCATCGTCGACCCCGCGTACACACTCCCATTAGTGATTGGCTGTCTTGGTGCTCTATTGATCCATGATCGAGGGCGAGCCGTGCGCCTTAATGCCTGGATGCTTGGACTATCGACGTGCTATCTCCTCTGGAGTGCTGGGGCGAAAACGATGATCGACGACAAGGTTGCACAGGCCTTGGCGGCGCGAGGAATTTCGCCGGATGTGTATGAGTCGACGCCCGCACCACTGACAACCTTGCTCTGGCGGGGTGTCGCGATCGAGGGTGATCGCTATTTCGAAATCTGGGTGTCGGTCTTTGATCAAGTCGATGAGATCCAGGTCTCGGCCTATCCGAGGCAAGTGGCGTTATTGGCGTCTGTGTCCAGTCATCCCAGCGTGCAGCGGCTGCGTTGGTTCACCAAAGGCCAGTATAAAGCGTGGGAAGACCAAGGCTTGATCTATCTCTCAGATCTTCGGATGGGGGTTGAGGGTGCCTATGTCTTTAACTTTGAGGTGGGTCGTCAAACCATTGATGGCATTACGATCGGCAGCTTTGAGCAGCGTGAACAGCGCGCCGATCTCAGCCGCTTGGGATCGGTTTGGCACAGAATCTTTGATCCGACAATCACGGTTGTCGAACGATTATGACGACGTGTCTGTCATTGAACAGTCTGGAATGTCCTGGCGGGCTCCCGCAAGGTCTTGGACGCGCCGATCATTAGCGGTTTTTAGAGATGCTCAGACGGGAGGGTGCTGATATCGCGGTCACCTACGGTGATCCCGCATTCTATGGGCGCGTGGGGTTTCATGCAGTCTCAGAGAC
>RFUY01000157.1 GCA_009922705.1 Gammaproteobacteria bacterium | reverse complement strand
AACCAGCGCGCACCGCCGTCATCAAAGCGCACCTGAACCTTCACATTGGCACCCGCCCCCTCAAATGCGAGAACGGTGCCTTCACCAAACATACTGTGATCCACCCGTTGGCCGATTGAGAGTCCGGTCTCAAATTCATCAGCCCACGCCTCGGCCCTTGGATGCCGTTGCGGACGCGAGACAGGCCGCGCACCAAAAGCGCTCGGCGCAAATGGACGGGTCACCTGCGTCTCAAGCCGAACTTCCTCGATCAACTCAGCGGGGATTTCCCGAACAAATCGTGACAGCAGGCCAAACTGATCACGTCCATTTAGGCGGCGTGACTCCGCATAGGTTATGGTAAGACGCTGCATCGCTCGCGTCAGACCTACATAGGCCAGCCGCCGCTCCTCCTCCAACCCTCCATCAGAATCCAAGCTCATCCGATGTGGGAATAGCTCTTCCTCCGCTCCAACCAAAAATACCGTTGGAAACTCGAGACCCTTCGCCGAATGAAGTGTCATCAATTGCACAGCATCCGCATCCGGATCGGCTTGATTATCGCCAGCATCAAGGCTTGCCTGACTTAAAAACTGCAGGAGCACCGGGAGTTCCGGATCCTCGGGCTCAAAGCCACGGCATGCGCTGACCAACTCATTGAGGTTATCAACCCGTGCCTGCCCACGCTCACCCTTCTCGGACCCGTGGTAGTCCAACAGGCCACTTCGCTCGATGACCTGAGCCGTAAGCTCATGCAACTCCAGATCAGTCGCCAAACGATCGCAGTCATCAATCAGCGCCAGAAATGCGGCTAACTGAGTGTTCGCACGTCCACTCAGGGCCCGCTCTTCGATCAATCGGGTCGAGGCTTGCCACAGACCCATGCCTCGGTCTCGCGCCGTCTCCCGAATTAAATCGACAGTCTTATCGCCAATCCCACGTGGAGGCACATTGACCACACGCTCGAACGCAGTGTCATCCAGCCGACTCTGAATCAGCCGCAGATACATCAGCGCATTTTTGATCTCGAGACGCTCATAAAATCGTTGCCCCCCATAAATTCGATAGGGGATCCCTGCACGGAGGAGCGCATCTTCGAGCACCCGCGATTGCGCGTTCGATCGATACAGCACTGCATGATCACTAAACGAGGCACCCTGATCATGCGCCTTACTCATCCGGCTGGCGACAAATCGTGCCTCATCTTGCTCATTAAACGCCGCGTACAAAGCGATTGGCTCGCCTCGACCCTGCTCGGTCCACAATTGCTTGCCCATTCGACCTTGATTGTTCGCGATAACTGCGTTCGCTGCGGCCAAAATCACCTCGGTGGAGCGGTAATTCTGCTCGAGTCTCACGATGTGGACGGGTGCAAAATCGGTTTGAAACCGATGAATATTTTCAATCCGAGCACCACGCCAGGCGTAAATCGACTGATCGTCATCACCCACTGCCGTCACGTAGGTCGCATCGCCTGCCAGGAGCCGAATCCAGGCATATTGAATGGTGTTGGTGTCTTGAAACTCATCGATCAATACGTGCCGAAAACGTGCCTGATAATGCGAGAGAAGCGCTGGATGCGCCTTTAATGTCTCAAAAGTTCTTAGTAAAAGTTCGCCAAAATCCACCAAATGGCTCTGCAGGCACAGCGTCTCATAGCGTCTGTAAATCTCAACGCAGCGATCGAAGTAATAGTCTCGTCCCGTCTGCAAATGTTGTGGACGCTCGCCTTGATCCTTGCAGCCATTGATAAATCCAGCGACTGCACGCGGCTTAAACTTTGCCTCATCGAGCCCAAGCTCCTGAACCACCCGCTTCACTAACCTGACTTGATCATCTGCATCCAGAATCACGAAGGCCTCAATGAGCCCGGCATCTCGCCAGTGCGCACGCAAAAACCGATGCGCCAATCCGTGAAAGGTACCCACCCACATTTGGAATAATGATCGGCCAACACGCTGCTCTAATCGCTCACGCATCTCACGAGCCGCTTTATTGGTGAAGGTCACTGCCATCAATGCATTCGGGGAGAGTCCATGCTGCTGCATGAGATACGCCATCCGCTCGACCAGCACGCGAGTCTTGCCGGAGCCAGCGCCGGCTAAAACCAACATGTGGGTATCCGGTGCATGGACGGCATCGAGTTGGGGAGGATTTAATTGCATGCCCGCAGTGTACTCACTCCCTGAGGCCCTGACGATCCTTACCCGGCACAAGAATGCGAATGAGTTGCATTAATAGACGATATGACAGTTTTGTCATGAAATGATAGACCGAGTTAATCGATGTGATTGAGAAATAAACTTGGAAGTTTCCAACATGGCTCCATAGACTCCACTCGACGCCATTGTTATGGCGCCTAATGTTGAACTATTCGCATGCACCTCGAAGGAGATCTCACATGCAATTGAAGGGTACAAAAACTGAAGAGAGCTTGAAGGCCGCTTTTGCTGGCGAGTCCAAAGCTAACCGTCGTTACCTCTACTTCGCAAACATGGCGGATATCGAAGGCGCTCCTGAAGTCGCTAACGTCTTCCGTAACACTGCGGAAGGTGAAACAGGGCACGCACACGGCCACATGGAATACTTGATCGCTGGTGGTTCTGGTGATCCTGAAACAGGCCTAGCGGCTGGCAACGTTGCTGAAGCACTTGAGTCTGCGATTGCCGGTGAAACACACGAGTACACCGACATGTATCCAGGCATGGCGAAAGCTGCGCGTGAAGAAGGTTTCGACGAAATCGCTGATTGGTTCGAAACGTTAGCGAAGGCTGAGCGCAGCCACGCGAACAAGTTCCAGAAGACTCTGGACGCGTACAAAGCAGAAGCGTAAATACCCCCAAAGGCCGGGGTTCCCCCGGCCTTTGACCCCGAATTCTCACGGAGATACTCATGGCGACGGAATCAAAGCGCGAAGGTAATCTAGAGGCGCCAACACGGCACCCGATCGATTGGAAAAATCCCGAGTACTACGACGAGCAAAAGCTCGATGCTGAACTCGAGCGCGTATTTGACATCTGTCACGGCTGTCGGCGCTGTTTGAGTCTCTGTAATGCCTTTCCCACGCTGTTCGATCTGATCGATGACAGCGAGACAATGGAAGTCGATGGTGTCGCAAAATCCGACTACGTGAAGGTCGTGGACGAATGTTATCTCTGCGACATGTGCTACATGGCGAAGTGCCCCTATGTTCCGCCGCATCCATTTAACGTCGACTTCCCCCATTTGAT
>RFUY01000156.1 GCA_009922705.1 Gammaproteobacteria bacterium | reverse complement strand
TGATAGCGAGCATCGCTGGAGGATGCTGTGCCAGTTAGGGTATAGGTAATGTCGCCATCGATGGCGCGATCGGGAATGCCCGTGACCGTAATCGTCTGTGGTGTATTCCAGTTGGTTGTGGTGAAAGTGAGGTCGCTTGCTGAAAGGCTGGCTTCTGTTGTATCTAGCCCAGTAAGGGTTACCTGCACATCTGCCGATGGCGCTGATGCCAGTCGAAGAGTAAAGCTGTCCGTCGTTCTTGCTTCGCTGGTGACGACAGTCCCTTCGCCTTTCAGAATGTCGTAAGTTACGACGTTGTTGAATGTTGGGCCAAGTGAAAAATCCAGCGCGTAGTATGCAACCTCGCCGCCATTGCCGGCTCCTACTGTATAGCTAATCTTTGAGGCTTCGTCGAAAATCGCCCGAACACGGTAGTCATCGGCTATCTCTGTTCCCGGGACTGATATTATGTTCCCGGGGCGTCCTGTCGCCGAAAAGGTGGTTGTCGATTCGTCGTTTTTAGTTGCAAGATTTGTGGAAGAACTAAGTTCTATTCCTCCGACGTTGGTAAATGAGGTGTATTGAAGCCCGTTGCTGTCACTGCTTGCATCGAGATCATAGGAATTAATGAGCACATTGCGTAAGGTTGCGGCGGTTCCCGAGGGATTTGAAGATGAGTTATAGCTTCCTCCTTCGATGAAAGATACTGTAAAGGATGCAGAATTGGCTGCCCCACCCCAGTTGAAGTTTGGCTGTAGAAAAGTGTTTGTCGATCTCCCGCCTAGTGTCCTGTTGTACGGATTCGATGTGCTGTCGAATGCCAGCATTGATCCGCCGGTGATCGAGTCAAATTTGACGATTGCATCAATCGTCTGACTGCCAACTGTGATGACATTCCGGTATAGCCATGTTTCGCCAGCGGTGTTCGCTGACCCTGAGATCCGTTGGTCACCCGTGCCAACGCTGAAATCTAGGCCGACACCATCGACATCGGTGAAGCCAGCGAGGCTTCCTTGCCATGCTTTTAAGCGACGTATGTCAAAGACTGTCTGAAAGGAAGTCGCTCTTCCGGTTGGCCTGTTTATTTTCCATGACTTTTCGCGCTTGCCTTCAATGATATCTGATGTGCAGGCAATATTGGCGCCACTGAGCTCGCCAAGCTGTGCAATGAAGTCACGATCGGCGCCGACTCCGCAGCTCCAAATGGCAATTGTATCTACATTCCACTGCGCGATTGACGCGGCGCTGCGGTTCAGGATCGATTGATTGATCCAATTGCCTCCCACCTGGAAAGCCCCTGGCCTTCCATGGGCGACGATGTGAAGAACTTGTACTGGGCTTCCCGCCAGCTTGCGGTAGCCCAGAACCTGCGTGATTATCTCTAGAGGATTTTGGTGCTTACCGAGGACGACCATCTCATGCCGTGCTCCAGGCAGGAGCTCGGCGATCTGAGGGCAAAGGCCGTCGGCGACGATCAGCTCTCGCTCAGAGGTGGGTTCAATGCTGTTCGCGATGGCTTTGGGCTCGGCGGATCGGATCATGGTTGTCGCTTGTAATTTTGGGTTGGCGGCCATTGGCTTTAATCTTTGCTGCTGCCTGTGGCTGAATCCACTCCACGCCCGAGTAAAGCATGCATCGTTGTGTTGCAGTGCCTGACGAGACTTGCTGGTGGTGCTGGAGCATGCCTACCCCTCAAACAGATCTCGTCGCGAACATGGGCTATCACGGAGCCCATACTCCTCTGCTTTTGGAATCCCGAACAGACCACGCTGTTGCCCCTCGTCTAGGAGCCTGTTGCGCGTAGATCACCCCAGCGCCTCCGCCGACGCCCTTGAACCTGCCTAGATCCCACTCACTGCAATGGATTTGGGTTAGATGACGAGTCATTCATAAACGCAAGACCTACAGTCCCTGGCAGCCGGGGCTGGCCGCCCTGCTGCCATCGGCGCCCAGCGAGTGGCTGCAGTATCACCCTCAACTGTATTTCAGCTGGAACCGGCGAACGGTCATCAAGGACGCAAGGGGCTTCTCTGAACGAGTGGCTGTGGAGGTTCAGATGATCCAAGCAGCAGGTGCTGGTTGCAGCGGGGGCCTCAGGGTGCATGAATGTGTGCTTTGGCGCGACCCACAGCCGCAGATGGCAGCAAAGGCTGCCGCCACGGCTGTCTGGCTATGAGCAACAAACCCCTGAGGACTGAGTATGGCGAGATTCATCTTCTCGATCTCGCAACTGGTTTTGAAAATGTTGGCCGTTTGCATCGGTTTATGTCTGACTTGTGCCAGTGGATCTCACGGCAGTAAGGGTCTGGGAGGTTCTATTAATCCAAGAAGTACGAGGCTGATTGCAGCCCGGGTGCGACTATGGACATTAAGCTTCTGATATACCTGTTTGAGGTGGTATTTAACTGTGTCGATCGCGATGTGAAGTTGTTCTCCGATTTCTCGATCATTGTGCCCATGGGCCACTTCTTGCATCACTTCCAGTTCGCGTGCAGTCAGCCCTGGATCCCTGGCTTTCAAGCTGCCGTGTAGCTCCCGGGCGATTTTCGGTTCGAGATAGACTCCGCCCTTGCTGACTGTGCGCAGAGCGGCGATGACATGGCCTGAGCCCATTTCTGATTCAAGGACGATCCCATCGCTGTGGGTTTTCTCCTCAAGCAGGGTGCGATGGCTGTACTGAAGGAAGAGAAGCGTGCGCAGCTGTGGCAACATGCGTTTGGCTTCTGAAATCAGCTGAAGTCCTGTTCCTCGCTCCAGAAGTTGCGTAGCGATGAGGAGGGACGGCTCCCTGTCCAGGCAAAGTTGTAGGGCCTCCTCAAGCGTCGTGCAACATCCCGCGAGGTGGTCTGGCATCAGGCTTTCGCCTTGGTAACGGCCACGTTCAGCGCGCACCCAGAGTGTGGCGGTGAGACGGCTTTGACAGCAGAACAGTATCTTTTCGTTTTCCAGAAGGCGATCCAAGGTCCCGCGCGGAGCTGCGTGGGACATGTATGTGTTGACCGCGTCCACGTCGGTTCGTCCTTGCCTTCTGAGGCTAAGCCGAGCTGGTGTCAGCCGGTATACCTGGCCTCGCGAATGCGCTTCGCCCAGCCCAACTTGCGCATCAATTTGATGTGCTGCCAGGTGATGTCGAACTCAAACCAGCGCAGGCCGTGGCGGGCGCTGGAGGGGTGGGCGTGGTGGTTGTTGTGCCAGCCCTCGCCGAAGCTCAGGATCGCCACCCACCAGCA
>RFUY01000155.1 GCA_009922705.1 Gammaproteobacteria bacterium | reverse complement strand
TCCCGAACTCAGAAGTGAAACCGCTTAGCGCCGATGGTAGTGTGGGGTCTCCCCATGTGAGAGTAGGTCATCGTCAGGCATCTATTGCGAAAAGCCCCGTTTCTATGAAGCGGGGCTTTTTTTTGCCCCATCTGTGTCTCCCGAGTCGTGCGGCGTACACTGTCGTTTTATGGAATTTTGTATGGTGAATCGTCTGAATACGCCTCGCATAGCGAGTGGGACATGAGTCTGTCGACTCGGCCAACCTGGCTTCCCTATGCGCCATGGTTGTTTTTGGTGGTCTGGTCCGCTGGATATGGCATGGCAAAACTGGCATTGCAATTTTCAGGGCCGCTCACCTTGCTCGCCCTAAGGTTTGTCGGCGCAAGCGCGGTGTTATGGCCGGTCGTGTTGATTGTTCGACCACCATGGCCCCGTTGGAGTGCCGTGTGGGACGTGGTCGTTGTGGCGAGCTTCCTGCAGTTGATGCATTTCGGCTGTATTTATCTGGGACTTTGGCTCGGCGCATCTGCTGGCGTCATCGCGCTGTTTGCAGCGTCTCAGCCGATCTTAATCACGATCGTTGCGGGCGTGCTGACGAGGGCGCCGATTCCTGCGCGTGTTTGGGTTGGCCTCATGCTTGGCTTGTGCGGTGCGGGCTGGGTGATTGTGGTCAAAGGAGAGTTCCAAGAGGGGGCCTTGCTGGGCGCTTTACTGGGTTTCTTCGCCATGGTTGGGTTATCGATCGGGCAGGTCTATGACAAGCGGGCCAAGCCTGATTGCCACCCAGTGTTGGTCTATGTGATTCAGTATGGATTCGCCGCCATTGTGAGTGTGCCGATGGCTTGGGTCCTTGAGGGGATGACTGTGACCTGGAGTCTGCCATTCATTCAGTCCCTGACATTCTTAGTGGTTATCAACAGTCTATTAGGCATTTTTTTGATGTTGACGATGGTTCGCTTTGGCCAAATTTCGCGGGTGACCAGCATTATGTTCCTTGTGCCGGGCGTTGCGGCATTGATCGCGTGGTGGGTGGTCGATGAGGTGATGCCCCTTTTGGCCTGGCCAGGGATCGCGTGTGCTGCTGCGGGGGTGCTTTTGGTCCTCTATGCTCCAGAGCAGGCGAAGGGCCGATGAAAGCCAAAACTTGGAAGGCCTGTTTAATCGCACTGAGCGATGGGAATTGGCACAGCGGTGAGGTCTTGGGGCGAGCCCTGGGTCTGACCCGTGCAGCGGTCTGGCAACGGATTGAGGCGTTGCGGAGTCTGGGTGTCCCTGTGGACTCTGGACCTCTGGGGTATCGCATTCCTGATGGTGTGTATGTGCCACAGTCGGCGCAACTCACGCACGCCGCTTGTCCGATCGTTGTCACTGAGATCACCGAGTCGACGAATCAAGATGTCTTGACACAGCCGGGGTCATGGGGAGAGGTCGCCCTTTGGCAAACTGCCGGACGCGGGCGCCGGGGACGGTCTTGGTGGGGTGCGCCGGGGCGTACGCTGATGTGCTCAGTGGGTACGGATCTTGAAAGCCAGGGGCAGGCTTGGTGGGGGTTATCCCTCGCGGTCGGGGTCGTGGTGGCAGAATCGCTGGAGGCGCTGGGTGTGTCTGTACAGTTGAAGTGGCCAAACGATTTGTATCTTAATCAACAGAAGTTGGGTGGGCTTTTGATCGAGCTTTCCGGAGACCCGCTCGGGCATGTCCGAGTGGTGGCGGGGCTTGGCCTGAATTTAGCGTCGGTCAGGTTCGCTGAGACCCCACCAATGGCCGTCTTGCGCGAGTTCGGGTGTGTCTGGTCTGATGCCGCGACCGCGGTACTGATGGGCAATATGTGGCGTTGCATCGCTGAGTTTTCTGACCAAGGTTTTGAGCGCTACCACGCGCGCTATGAGTCACGCTGTCTGCTGACTGGTCGTGCTGTCGTGGTCGAGGGGGCTCATCCTGTACAAGGGGTGTGCCGTGGTGTGGATTCGCAAGGGCAGTTGATCGTCGAAACGGAGCAGGGATTGCACGGGATCAGCGCCGGTGAGGTAAGTGTACGATGGCAGTGATCGCGTCATTAGATTTGGGAAATACACGACTCAAATGGTGGTTAGATGGTCCGGAGTGGTCCGATCACGGCGCGATTTCGAACGACGCCCTAGAGTCTGGATTGCGCGCATTACCCTGGTCTGTGATTACTGAGGTACGCATCGCCTCGGTGCGCGATCGTTCGACGACAACCGCGATTGCTGTGCTCGTTGACAGTCTTTCCGCACCCTCGTGCGACGTGAGGCAGGTCATCAGTCGGGAGTGGCCTGGATTATTGACCTTTCCCTCAACAGATCTTGGTCAGATGGGTGTCGATCGTTACCTAGCGATGTTGGCGGCGGCTAGCGCTGAACCCGACAGCGATAGCGTTGTCATTGATGCTGGTACAGCGATGACGTTGGATATCGTCATTGAAAGAGTCCATCAGGGCGGGTACATCGTCCCTGGTCAGCATTTGGCGTGGCAGTCTTTGGTCGCGCAGACCGACCGGATTCAGGCGCCCAAAGACGCACTCTACGATGCCAAGCTGGGCCCAGGAACCGTCACGCATACGTGCGTCGATCATGGGATCCGGTTGGCGCTCGTGTCGCTGTGTCGACAGGTGATTATCGACCAAATGGGGGCGGCGAACTGTCTCGTGTGGGTCACGGGTGGCGCGGGCGCCTGGTTGGTGCCGCATCTGCCAGGAGCAGCGCGCTATCAGCCGGACCTGGTAAAGCGAGGAATGGACCGCTATTTTTCCCTTTGCTTGTAAAAATTGCGTAAACAACTTGTATTCAATCCCTGCTTTTGGTTAACTTTCGCGCCCTGAATCGCTGGAAAGCGGTGAAGTGGAAGCCGGCATAGCTCAGCAGGTAGAGCAGCGCACTTGTAATGCGAAGGTCCCGAGTTCGATTCTTGGTGCCGGCACCAATCCAGCTTTGCTGGAGGACGGAGGGATGTCCGAGCGGTCAAAGGAAGCAGACTGTAAATCTGCCGGCTATGCCTACGCTGGTTCGAATCCAGCTCCCTCCACCATATTGAAGACGGATGCTACGGACGGGCAGGAGTTTGCTCGTCCGTGTTGTTATCACACCACCAAATGTAGAGAACGGGAGTGACGTTCGCATGGCAAAAGAGAAGTTTGAGCGCAGCAAGCCGCACGTAAACGTGGGGACGATTGGACACGTTGACCATGGGAAGACGACGTTGACGGCGGCGTTGACG
>RFUY01000154.1 GCA_009922705.1 Gammaproteobacteria bacterium | reverse complement strand
TGGCGTTACAAAAGGCGCTTGCGGCGAGGTCGATTCCGCTGTGTTGTCTCGCCTGTGAGATTACGGACGCATTGACCAGACTCCAGGCCTATGGACAGATCCTCTTAGTGGTGACCGATGTTCCAGTAAGTGTGGAAGAGCGGGCCGAAAATGCGGCGATTCGTGACCTCGGTCTGCGTGTGACCGAGGTGTCCACCGATGACTTGTTCACCGAAGCGCAACTGCCATTTTCGGTGGCGCAACTGCCCATCCCCTTTACCCGGTTTCGGAAGGTCATTGAAGCGACGTCTGGACTTGCGCCGTCTGTCCCAATCGCACTGCCATCGCAGTGGCCCTCTGGTTTGCCCGAGGCGCCGGAACGACTTGAACAAGCGCGACTGACGTCTGGTGCAGGGGACTCGCGGCAGACGTCCGCATTCACTGGCGGGTCCGCTGCTGGTCAATCTGCCTGGCGGGAGTACCTGGGTGCCGGCGCCTTGTCGCATTATAAACAGACCCGAAATGCGTTCGAGGGTCGTCATCAGTCGAGCGGTCTCTCGCCATGGCTGGCGCATGGCAATCTATCCGTGCGGCAAATTTGGCACGAGACGCTGTCGTATGAAGCGGACCAAGGAGCGAATGAGTCCACCTATTGGTTACGCTTCGAGCTGCTGTGGCGCGAGTTCTTTCGATGGTATGCGCGGCGAGCTGGCATCGCGTTATTTGCCACCACGGGTCCAGAAGGGCGGACCATTGCTCTGGGTGATGGCTCCATGTCATGGCAGCAGTGGTGTCAAGGAACGACTGGCGAGCCGATTGTCGATGCCTGTCTTCGCGAGCTGACGCACACCGGCTGGCTGAGTAATCGAGGCCGTCAGTTGGCGGCACGTGCATGTTTGGCGCAGTGTGCTGTGGATTGGCGGCAGGGTGCGGCGTATTTCGAGTCTCAACTTGTTGACTTTGACGTGGCGAGTAATTGGGGGAACTGGGCCTACATTGCGGGAGTAGGCCCTGATCCACGCGGTGGGCGCATCTTCAATTTGGCAGATCAGGCCGAGCGTTACGATCCTCAGGGTCGGTATCGTGCTCGGTGGTTGACATAGCCATGCCTGCCGTGTCGCTCGTGTGGTTTAAACGCGATTTGCGGGTTTGCGACGCGGCGCCCTTGGCCGGGGCTGCGCAGATTGGGCCGGTGTTGCCCCTGTATTGCATCGAACCCGATTACTGGCAGCAACCCTATACGTCACCCCGACAATGGCACTGGATCCGCGATGCTGTTGCAGAGCTCGATACCGAGTTGACCGCGTTGGGTCAGCCCCTCTGGGTTGAGCAAGGGGAGGTAGTGGCTGTGTTTGAGTCACTCTGGCAGCGCTATCGAGTGACGCACCTGTGGTCTCATGCAGAAACCGGGCCCGATTGGACGTATGCCCGAGATCGTCGTGTCGCGGATTGGTGTGACGCGCGCGGTGTTCAGTGGACAGAATGTCGTCAGGATGGCGTGATTCGTGGTCTTCGGCAACGGACGCACTGGGCTGCGCATTGGGAACGCGTCATGCGTGCACCTCAGGTGACGGTGCCTCGGCTGGATGGGGTTGGCCAGCCACCGTGCGCCGCGAGACAGATCCTTGCCCAGGTAAAGCCCACAGGATCCGCTGATGCGAGTCCGCTGCAACCGTCGGGACGTCAGGCCGGGTTGGCGTTGCTACGGTCGTTTTTGCAGACGCGTGCGGCAACGTATCGACGTGGCATGTCATCACCATTGACTGCTCAGACGGTGTGTTCACGCCTCTCCCCACATTTGGCCTACGGAACCCTGAGCCTGAAAGAGGTCTTTCAGGCCGCTGACGCCCGACGGACGGATCTCGAGGCCACCCGCGATCGCAGCGGGCTTCGCTCCGGTCTCTCATCTTTCACCTCCCGCCTTCATTGGCACTGTCACTTCATGCAGAAACTGGAAACCGAGCCACGCATCGAGTTTGAGCCCATGCACCGGGGATTTCTTGGGTTTCAGGACATGACGCCTGAGACCGAAGGGCGTCTCGCCCGATTTTCTGAGGGCCAGCTCGGCTGGCCATTCGTCGATGCCTGTCTGCGCGCCTTGGCTCAGACGGGTTGGTTGAACTTTCGGATGCGCGCCATGCTCGCGGCCATTGCGGCCTACCATTTGGCGATTGATTGGCGGGCGACCGCCCAGGTCATGGCACGATGGTTCACGGACTTTGAGGCAGGCATTCATTTCTCGCAAATGCAGATGCAGTCGGGGCTCACCGGAATTAACGTGAATCGAATCTACAATCCAATCAAGCAGTCGATGGATCAAGACCCAGACGGAGTCTTTATTCGCGAGTTTGTTCCAGAGCTCGCCCCCGTGCCGACGGATTGGATTCATGCACCTTGGCGGATGCCGATGTCTCTGCAACGCTCGCTCGGCGTGCGGATTGGCCACACCTACCCGACGCCGGTTGGCGATCCTGTTCAGATGGCACGCGAAGCTAAACAGCGTTTGTCTGAGTGGATCGCGACCCACGCGATGACCGAAGAGCGCGATCGGATTCTGAAAACGCATGCATCGAAGATGCGACAACCGCGTCCACGCTATGCTAAAACTGCGCCTCGATCACAACTGAGTTTGGAGTGGGAATGAGCATTGAGGAGTTCGCTCGCGCGGAACGGATGGGGATCCGCTTAGGGTATTTGGGGCTGGCGCCCTTTCTCTTGGGGGCGTTCACTGCATTGCTGGTCGAAGATCTGCATCAAGTCGCGTTGCGAGCCTTTTTGTTATACAGCATCGTGATTCTCTCATTTATGGGTGGAGTCCATTGGGGGCTTGGCTTGGTCCTTGGGACGCGTCAGTCCACTCGCCTGCTCATTGCCGTGATGCCTGCGCTGATTGGGTGGATCACATTGCTCGTGTTGCCTGTGCATTTGGCCTTGGCGATCCTGGGTGGTGCCTATATTGCGCAATGGTTTGTCGATCGACCGATTCTGGCTGAGTTGCCAATTCCCCCGTGGTATCTGGAGATGCGACCACGGCTTGCCTACACCGTCGCAGGCTGCCACCTGTTTATGCTATTCCGGTTACTGGGGTAGGGTGTTGATCTCGGGAATCATGAGTGCCGGATCGATCCAAGCCTCATTGAGTGCAACACCCAGATGCAAATGAGGTCCGGTTACCCTGCCTGTTGCACCGACGGTGCCAATGCGTGTGCCTTGTGTGACTGATTGACCCTCAACCACTTCAATTTGATCCATGTGGCAATA
>RFUY01000153.1 GCA_009922705.1 Gammaproteobacteria bacterium | reverse complement strand
TGAACGACGACCGTTGGGCCAAACAGGCATCCAGGTGTCTTCTTTGTGCCTCGGCACCATGACATGGGGCGAACAAAACACGGAAGCAGACGCGCACGCGCAGTTGGACTATGCCACTGACCATGGCATTCAATTTATCGATACGGCCGAGCTCTATCCTGTACCACCACGCCCAGAAACACAGGGTCGGACAGAAACCTATCTGGGATCATGGCTGAAGCAACGCGGGCGACGCGATGATCTCGTGCTCGCCACCAAGGCCTGTGGCCCCGGTGAGTGGGTCCAGTACTTTCGAGGTGGGCCACGGCATACTGAGGCCTATTTGACGGCGGCTGTCGAGGACTCGTTAAGCCGGCTGCAAACCGACTATGTCGATCTGTATCAGCTGCACTGGCCCGACCGTGCCACCAACTTCTTTGGGCAGCTCGGCTACCAACATCGTGAAGGTCCAGAAACGCCGATTGATGAGATTTTGCGGGCTCTCGAGCGGCTTGTTCAGAGTGGAAAAATACGCGCGATTGGACTGTCAAACGAAACCCCCTGGGGCGTCATGCGCTTTCTGGAGATTGCGCGACGAGAACAGCTTCCATTGGTGCAATCCATTCAGAACCCCTACTCGCTCCTCAATCGGACCTTTGAGATTGGGCTTGCGGAAATCGCGCATCGTGAACAGGTCGGCCTCTTAGCATACTCGCCATTAGGGTTTGGCGTATTAAGCGGCAAGTACCGGAACAACCAACGTCCTGCGAAGGCTCGATTGACGCTGTTCACCCGGTTCTCACGCTACAACAACCCGCAGGCGACCGCCGCGACCGAAGCCTACTGTTCTCTGGCTGAGGCTTCCGGGATGACACCGACTGAGATGGCCTTGGCATTTGTCACGACCCGACCCTTTGTCACCTCAAACATCATCGGCGCCACCTCACTTGCCCAGTTGGCGGAAAACATCGAGACCCATGCACGTGTCTTGCCGGAGCCTGTGTTGACAGAGATCGACGCCATTCACCAACAGTATCCGAACCCTGCCCCATGACACCGCGTCGGAGCCTATTGTTTCTTCCCGCCAATAACCCACGGGCAATCGACAAGGTAAAAACCCTGCCGGTGGATGCCTGTATTCTGGATCTCGAGGATGCCGTCGCACCGGAACACAAAGCGACTGCGCGCACCGCTGCAGTCGAGGCCATTCGTGCTGGCGGGTTTGGTGACCAACAAGTCGCAATCCGCATCAATGGCTTACAGACCGCCTTCGCGCAGGCTGATCTGGAGGCCATCCTCGCAACACCTCCTCATGCGATTGTGATTCCCAAAGCGGAACAGCCAGAAGACTTAAAGAGACTCGGCGAGGCGCTCGATGCCGCACAGACTCCAAGCCATGTGGGTCTTTGGATCATGGCGGAAACGCCAACGGGCGTGCTCAATGCGCGCGCCCTGTGCACCGCACACTGGCGCATTCAGGCGCTGGTGATGGGCACCAGTGATTTAGGACAGGCCCTACGATTACCAAGAGATCCCTCCCGACTCGGACTGCAAACCGCCCTCGGGTTGTGCATCCTCGCTGCCCGTGAAGCAAAGATTGACGTCATTGATGGTGTCTCGCTCGCGCTAGACAATGACGCGGAATTCGAGGCCGTATGTCAGCAAGGGCGTCAACTGGGCTTTGACGGAAAGACCCTCATTCATCCAAACCAAATTGCAATCACGAATCGCATCTTCACCCCAAGTGACGCGGAAACCGATGCGGCTCGCCGTATTCTCGTAGCTTGGGAAGAGGCGCGTGCCCAAGGCGAGAGTCTGTGTGTGCTCGATGGACGCCTGATCGAATCGCTGCACATTGAAGAGGCTGAACGCACCGTGATGCTATCCGAAGCCTGTGCCGGCCGAGTGTAGCCAATCGAGGCTGAGGGACACGCTTTCGAGGTCTACTCGGCGGGGGTTACATCCACCTGAACCACTAGTTGATGTTGGCTTCCCCCAGTCATCAGTCCTTTCAAGGGCACAACATCCCCGTAATCGCGTCCCCAGGCCAGGGTGACATGACGCTCAGACGGTAATAGGCCGTTGGTCGGATCAAAATCGACCCAACCGGCGCCTGGCAAAAACACCGACACCCACGCATGGGAGGCATCCGCACCCATCAGTTTCGGCATCCCTGGCGGTGGCTCGGTTTCCAAATATCCAGACACATAGCGGCACGCCAACCCTTGTGCGCGACACATCGCGAGCATCACATGTGCAAAATCCTGGCAGACCCCACGTCGCTCGGTAAAGGCGATCTCCACTGGGGTATCCACATCTGTAAAGTGCCCATCATAGGTGAACTCATCGAACATCCGCTGATTGAGCTCCGTCACCGCATCCAGAATCGGTCGACCCGGTGTAAATGACAATGCGGCATACTGCCGCATGGCCTCTGACGCCGGCGGAATGTAGGGACTCGGTCGCAGAAACAGTTGTGTCTTCGCTGGAATCCCTGAGAGCGCATCCCAAGCAATTTCCGGGGTTGTCGGGTTCTTCGCGGCGCGTACTTCCACCACCGACTCAGCCACGACCGACAGCTCCGAGTGCAACTCTTCCACTGAAAACTGTGAGAGCCGATTCCCGAACACATCGAGTCGCTCAGTGACGAGCTCTACATAGGGCTGAATCACCAAGCGAGAGGAAATCACCTGTTGATTGAGCGTATCGCGCGGCAACAAGCAGGCGAGGTTATGACACAGACTCACCGGTTGAGTGTAACTGTACCGATTGAGGTGCCGAATCCGGTAGTTCATCGGCTCGCCTTCAGAAGCTGCTGTGGGACATCGGCATGACTGAAATACGCCAGCGTGATTGCCTCAGATAACCCAGAGAGCTGATTCACCAGACCGATTAATTGTTCAAACAATGGTTTCTTCGCGGCACCGTAAGCCGTCATCAATTCATCCACCTGAATCATTTGCACATGCGCATGCAAACCAAACCCCAAGCGCTGCAATTGGGTTTTTCGCCCCCCGAGTTGCTGGACAGGTAAGGAACGGACCTGTCGCTCTATGCGCGAGGCCAGATAGCCAATCGCACGCGGGGTCTCTTCATCCAACAGCAATAAATCCAAAATCGCCACCGGGTGTAATCGCGTCCGATAGCGCCGACGATAGGTCATGACGGTATCTGTGACTTCAAGAATCATTTCCCATTCATTACCATGCTGCGGGGTCAGCGTCTGATAGCCATAATGCAACAACACGATCGTCCGACTCGCGCGCTCGAGATGCCGCCCAATGTCCATAAACCGATTCG
>RFUY01000152.1 GCA_009922705.1 Gammaproteobacteria bacterium | reverse complement strand
GTATAAGAGACAGATTTTAGCCTCTGCCATCGCGACGATTCTCGCTGTCCGATTGTTTGGAGATGCGGGGGTGGCGATCGCGACCGGCGCCCTAACACTGGTGATTTTAATTTTTGCAGAAGTCACGCCGAAGACCTTTGCCGCGTTACATCCGGAGCGTGTGGCGCGACCCGTCAGTCTCATTCTTGGCCCTTTGATGTGGGTATTCTATCCACTGGTTTGGATGACCAACCTACTCTCAAATGGCCTTTTACGCGTGTTTGGCATCGAGCAAGACACGGCCAGCCATCATCGCCTCACGAAAGAAGAGTTGCGCACCTTAATGCTGCAGAGTGGGCATCGGATTCCTGCGCGACGACACAGCATGTTGCTGTCGGTGTTGGATTTAGAAAAGGTACAAGTCGATGAGATCATGGTCCCCCGTGGGGAAATCAATGGCCTCGATCTGGACGATGATCCCGAAGACTTATTGGATCAATTGCGTACCAGCCAACATACACGCTTACCAGTCTTCCGGGGCGACATCGAGCATATTGTGGGAATCTTACATTTACGGACAGCCCTGAAACTACTCGATACCGTCGATCCCACTGTGTTGGAAGACCAATTAATTGAACGCCTCACGCAACTTGTGGATGAACCCTACTTCATTCCACTGAGCGCTCCCCTGCACACCCAACTCTTTAACTTCCAAAAGAGTAAAGAGCGATTGGCAATGGTGGTCGATGAATATGGAGAAATCCAAGGGCTCCTGACCATCGATGACATTCTGGAGGAGATTGTCGGGGAGTTCACAACGGATCACATTCAAGAAACCTCACCAGATGTCCACCCACAAGAAGACGGCACTTGGATTGTCGATGGATCGGCCACCCTTCGAGATCTCAACAAAGCGCTTGAATGGACACTCCCCACCGATGGGCCGCGGACCCTAAGCGGCCTCATCATTGAGTCACTCGAATTTATTCCGGAGCAATCGCTTTGCGTTGCGCTTGGGCCCTACCGCATGGAAATTCTAGCCATGCAAGACAATCGGGTGCGCTCCGTCCGCGTCTGGGAGGACTGAGTCAGTCCCGTGGGTAGTGAATCTGATGTCCCCAGACGACCTCGAGAAAATGCGCCAAGATCAACGCTGTCAGCCCCCAAATACGCTCTCCAGACTCCATCCAATACGGCATATATGGCTGATCGATCGCTTGACGACGTGCACTAAAATCAAAACCATCGGGAGCTCTGAGTAGTCGAGAGAGTGGAATCTGGAAGACGCGCTGTAACTCTGGATCCTTGGGAGCAGGTGCGTCAACAGCCTCACGCCAAAACACCCAGGGCGTGACCCGAAGCCCATGTAAGCTCTGAAACTGATTGAGGCTACCGAGACTCTCGTTTGCCTCGAACGGAACCCCAATCTCCTCCCAAATTTCGCGAATGACGCAGGATAAGCTTGAGGTATCGATCGGCTCATGCTTTCCACCTGGTAGCGAGACCTCACCTGCGTGCGCACGCAAATGGGTTGCCTTCACGCACAGCACCAGCGAGGTTGGTTCACCCGATAAAATAAGGGCCACTGCAGCATCACCTTCTCGTCGACGGGGTAGTTGTCGTGGTGAATGCTCCGTCAAGGCGCGCTGAATACGCTGTTTCGTCATCTCCATTGCCGTAGTATAGAGAGACAGCGAAGGAGACTCCCAATGAATTTCTGTCCCAACTGCGGCTCGACAACACATCGCCGTGTGCCAGACGGGGATAACCGTCCTCGCGATGTCTGCGACGCCTGCGAGACCATTCATTACCAAAATCCAAAGATCATCGCTGGCTGTGTTGTGCTTCATCAACAGAAGGTGTTGCTCTGTCGTCGCGCCATTGAGCCACGCGCTGGACTGTGGACGTTACCCGCTGGCTTTATGGAAAACGGAGAGACCGTGGCGCAAGCGGCTCTTCGAGAAACTTGGGAAGAAGCAAGAGCGACGCCGACCCTACAACAACTCTATGTTGTCACCTCAATCCCGGCGATTAGTCAGGTCTACATGTTGTATCTCGCCTTCTTGGATGAGCCTAAGTTCGCCGCGGGCCCAGAGAGTCTGGACACCGCATTGTTTGCCATAGAAGACATTCCGTGGGAAACACTGGCCTTTGGCACAGTGCGTGACACCCTCACACATCTCAAAGCAGATCTTGCACAGGGCACCTTCCAACTGCATACCGTAGACCGCGAAGAAACCAATATTCCAGCGCGCGTCTAATCGATCGGCCATTCGAGACGCACCAACTCGAACGCAGGTTCTTCGTAAGGATGTACCTGTCGCAGGGCATCAATCACCGCCGCGCTGTGTGCCTCGGGGACCAACACCTCGATCCGCCATTCCGCGACCTGAGTCCGCTCTCCGCGAAGACCGATGGCTGGATCAGCTGTCTCAGAGGGTCGAAACTGGCCCGTCCCCAGTGTTTGCCATGCACACTCGGAATACGCGCCCAGTTGGCCAGCCCCCGCCGCAAAGACAGCGGCCTTTACGGCTTCTTCGAAGCCTTGTGGCACATACATCACTAACTTCAACATCGACCCTCCCATTGGTGCAGCGCACCAGTTCATCCCGTTTTGTCCAGCTCAGGCGCTGGAGACATCAAAAACCTAGACAGCGATAAAATTAACAGAAAAAACAGTAGGGTTGGCTTGAAAGAAATCTACAAAACTGAAAAAAATGAGTTGACGGGGTCGCGACAAACCGACATTGTCTAGGACGGAAATTGGACAACCGAGTTGCTACGGATAGTTTGGAGGTCAACACGCATGTTGGTACTGACACGAAAAATCGGTGAAAAAGTCATGATCGGGGATGAGGTCACAGTGACAATTCTCGGACTCTTCGGGAATCACGTTCGACTTGGCATCAACGCGCCGAAAGCCGTTGAGATCCATCGCGAAGAGATCTACGTCAAGATCCAAGACGAAAGTGGGGTCTCGGAGGCAAATTCACTCGCGGTCGGGCAATAACCGACTGGTTCCGATCACACCTGCCGTGTAGGCTTGACGCCTCTTCATACACGGCAGGTTAGTTAGTGCGATCACGTTCTCGATTTCTCCTCGCAGGCGCGATTTTAAGCGTCGGCTTCGGTGGATTTTTTTTATTGAATCAATCCAAGCCGACGGTTGATCCCTTACCAGTCACGCCGACCATCTGGCGTGTCGCCGCGACGCAGATCCAAGTCCAGTCAGAGCACCCCGAATTTCGAGGCTTTGCGACTGTCGAGAATCCACGGCAACTGCTGATCACCAGTCCATTGGCCACCCGGGTGACGGAGATGTTCGTCGCAAATGGCAGTCGTGTACAGGTGGGCGATCCACTGCTCGCGC
>RFUY01000151.1 GCA_009922705.1 Gammaproteobacteria bacterium | reverse complement strand
GCCCCGTTGTCTCCATCTCCGCCGCAGACCACGCTGCAGCAACGCTCAGCGAAACCGATACCGCCCTCACCGCATCCGGCACGGTCACCGCCCTTGATCCGGATCTCGCCGATTCCCTCCTCGCCTCTGTCAGCTCTGTCTCCATCACAGGCACAGGCGCCGCTTCCCTTCCCGCTGCTCTCACCGACAACGATAACGCCGCCCTCACAGCCTTCCTGTCCCTGTCTCCCACATCGCTCTCCGCTGATGCAGGCAGTACCTCCAACCTCGCCTGGTCGTTTGACTCTTCTCCTGAGAACTTTGATTTCCTTGCCAGTGGAGAAACCCTCACTCTCACCTACACCATTACTGTCGCCGACAGTTCGCCAACTGCAGCCACAGCTCAGCAGCTGATCACCATTGCCATCACAGGCACCAACGATGCTCCAATCGTTGCCGCCATCACCAGTGTCAAGACAGAAGACGATGCCGCTTACAGCCTCAGCCTCGGCAGCGACCCCGATACTACCGACGTCATCACCATCTCTGGTGAATCCATCTCCGCTATCGACGGCAACGGCAACGCCATTCCCGTTCCTGCCGGGTCAGTCACGATCAACGGCTCCACACTGAGTGTTAATCCCAATGCCTTCAACAGTCTTGCTGTAGGTGAATCCGCTGTCATCACCATCACCTACGACATCTCCGACAGCAGCGAATCCCGCTCCAACACAGCCACCGTCACCATCACCGGCGCCAACGATGCTCCGGTCATCTCCTTCGCCAACGGCAATGACTCCGGAGCGCTCCAAGAAGACACCACTCTAACCGCCTCTGGCACCCTGACCTCAAGCGATAGCGACAACAACGCCACCGCAACCTGGTCCATCCAAGGCAATGCCAACGGCACCTACGGCACCCTAGAGCTCGGCGTCAATTCAGGCGGCTCATGGACTTACACCCTCAACAACAATGCAGCCGCCGTCCAATCACTGGCAATCGATCAGAGCGTCAGCGAGTCTTTCACTGTTCGCGTCACCGACGATCAGGGCGCGACCGCTGAACAGCTGATCACGATTGTCATCACCGGCAGCAACGATACTCCCGTAGTGACTAATTCATCAGATGAACTGATTGGAACAGTGATTGAATCCGGCAATCTGGATGACGGCACTGCAGTCTCTGGCGTGGCTACGACCTCAGGCACACTCACAGCAACAGACGCTGACGCCAACGCAACTCAGACCTGGTCAATCGAAGGGCAATCATCAAACGACTACGGATCTATTACAATCAATGCATCAACAGGCGATTGGACCTATTCACTGAACAACGACTCTGCTGCCACTCAGGCACTCAAAGAAGGAGAGTCAATCGAGCAAGTCTTCATCGCAAGGGTCGCGGACGACCAAGGAGCCTGGGCTGATCAGACGATCACAATCACGCTAGAAGGAACAAATGATAGCCCGTTCATTACAAACAGTGCGAGCGCATTGCTTGGCTTAGCTATTGAAGCGGGCAATGAAGACGACGGCACGATCATCCCTGGCATATCGATCGTATCGGGTTCGCTCAGCGCGATCGATCAGGATGCCGATGCCACTCAGACCTGGTCAATTCAAGGAGACTCGTCAACTGACTACGGCTCAATCTCAATCAATCCTCAGAACGGTGAGTGGACTTACACACTTGACAACACATCGAGTGCATCTCAGGCTCTCCGCGAAGGGGATTCGACTCAACAATCCTTCATTGCGAGGGTGACCGACGATCAAGGAGCCTGGGTGGACCAGCTGATCATAATCACCATTCAAGGCACAAACGATAGTCCAACTGTCATCCAGGACGCGATCAAAATTACGGCTGCTGGCGGCAGCGACAGTATCGTATCGTTTAACTTAAATGACGACAAGATCGAGGGCTCAGGAGCAACACCTAATGAAGATGTGACGATAACATTCGTGGGCAGCAACGCTAGTGGCGTTGATTCCGCCCCGATCTCTCCTCTCACCACAAAAGCAGACTCTTCTGGCGACTTCTCCATCCAACTCAGCACAGAACAAATCAATCGCCTCGCAGAGTTCAACAATCTTAGAGCCATCGCTTATCAAACGATTAGCGGCATCTCATCAGGACGAATCTTATCTACCGATCCTGACGCCGATTCATCTGCTACATACTCACTTCTTGGAGAATCCATCCCAGGACTGACCTTTAATTCCGATGGCACCTGGTCATTTGATTCCACCGACCCCACCTACATCGGCCTTTCCGAAGGAGAGACCTTTACGATTTCTATATCTTACCGTGTCACAGATGATTTTGACGCGTACACCGATGAGTCCTTCACTCTCGTTGTTACCGGCAGCAATGATCGCCCCACGCTAAGCCTATCGGAAAGTGACGGAAGGACCGCAGATCTGGCTGCGGGTGGAACAGATTTGTCCGCGACAGGAACCATCACGGCCATTGATCCAGACCAGAACGATGTCCTCTCATCATCAGTAGCTTCAGTTGTTGTTAGCGGCGATGTCTCGGAAGGGCAGATCTTTTCACTGAGCAACAGCCAACTCATCTCCTTCCTATCTGTCAGCCCTGATCCCATAACTTCGAGTCAAAAGCTCATCTGGGAGTTTTCAGCACCCAAAGACTCGTTTGCATCACTTGCCGATGGCGAGGAAATCACACTCGCCTACACCATTCAGGTAAGTGATGGTATCAACAGAGCAGTCGCCGAAGAAGTGATCGAGATCAGGATCTCTGGTACAAACAATGAACCCATCGCCACATATACAGCCTCACAGAGTACAATCGAAGCCGGAACAATCCTGAGTGGACAACTCACGGCTGAGGACCCCGATATTACTGACACATTTTCATTTGAACTGCTAGGCGATTCAATCGCCGGATTCACGCTCAACACCGACGGCTCCTGGACATTTAATCCATCCGCCGCCGATTATAGAAGCCTCGCGGAAAATCAACCACGAACTATCACCGTTGACTACAGAGTCACAGATGGCTCAGGGGGTACAGACGATAACTCCTTCACAATCCATCTGACGGGGATTAATAACGCACCGTCCATCACGATCCTCAGCACGGATGTAGCTACCGCCTCACTGGTCACCGGTGATACTGTTCTGTCCGCGACAGGTACACTCACGGCCGCTGATTCCGATGAAAACGATTTACTCAAACCTTCCGTAAGCTCAGTTGATCTCAGCGGCGACGGAGCTCAAACCGTTGCCGGAAGTGTCTCAGAAGCGCAGCTTCTGAGTCTCCTCACAGTCACACAACAAGGTGGTTCACCCTCGAATCTCACCTGGAACTTCTTAGCAGATGCCGAAGCATTTGAGAGTCTTGAATTCGGTCAACAGGTTGTCATTGAATACACCGTACTGGTTGAAGACAACAGCTTAAACCCAGGCAGAGCCGAAGAAAGAATTACACTGATTATCACCGGCGGTAATAATAACGCGCCAATCCCTTCCCCCTACCCCGATCAAACTGCAACAGAAGCTGGCGCAG
>RFUY01000016.1 GCA_009922705.1 Gammaproteobacteria bacterium | reverse complement strand
CAGTGTATCCAGGCGGCACTGCGTGACGCCGGGTTGCCAGAGACCACGGTGCAAGTGGCGCCAACGGCTGATCGTGACTTTGTTGGGGCGATGATTGGATCGCCGGCGCTGTGTGACGTGATTATCCCGCGCGGCGGCAAAGGATTGATTGCACGTATCTCTGAAGAGGCGCGCGTTCCCGTGATTAAACATTTGGATGGGAACTGCCATGTCTATGTGGATGCGGACGCGCCGGTCGAACAGGCGTTGGCGATTCTGGAAAATGCGAAAACACACCGCTATGGCGTCTGTAATGCTGCTGAAAGTTTCTTGATTCATGCGGAGAGGGCGCCGTTGATATTGCCCCCGTTGGCCGAGATTTTGGGACGGCATGGTGTTGAGGTGCGTGGTTGCACACAGACCCGTCAGTGGATCCCTTCGGCGCAATTGGCGACCGAGGAGGATTGGGAGACTGAGTACCTCGCGCCGATTGTGGCGATTCGGGTGGTCGATTCGATTGAGACTGCGATCACGCACATCAATCGCTATGGCTCTCATCATACCGACGCCATTGTGAGCGCCGATTATGGGCGGATCCGTCAGTTTATGCAGGCGGTGGATTCTGCCTCGGTCATCGCCAATGCCTCGACTCGGTTTGCGGACGGATTTGAGTATGGTTTGGGTGCCGAGATCGGCATTTCCACGGATCGGATTCATGTCCGTGGGCCTGTCGGCTTAGAAGGGCTGACCAATCAAAAATGGGTTGTGTTTGGAGACGGGCAGGTGCGCGTCTAGTGCAGGTGGTCTTTGGTGGGACCTTTGACCCGGTCCACAGTGGACACCTGGCCATGTTGCATGCCGTGGTCGAGACTTTTCCGAACGCTCTAGTGCGTGTGATGCCAAATGGCGATCCACCGCATCGTCGGGTCAATGCGTCTGCACAGCAGCGCGTCGAGATGTTGCGATTGGCCTTGCCTGAGCACCCACGGGTGCTCTTAGACACGCGTGAGGTCGGAGCCGACGGTCCTCGGTATACCGTCGAGACATTGGCCACCATGCGTGCTGAGTATGGTCCTGATGAGCCCCTCATCTTCTGTCTGGGTCGTGACGCAGCGGCCGGACTTCTCAGCTGGGGGCATCCTGAGCGAGTCCTCGAGTTTGCGCACCTCTGTATCATGCATCGTGCCGGGCATTTGGAGTTGCCCCGGGCCGTAAGCGCGCTGTGGGCACATCAGTATGTGCCGGAGCAGCAACTGTGCGCGTCCCCATGCGGACAGGTGTGTGAATTAAAAACACCGGATGTTCCGGTGTCCTCAACGCAGGTTCGGGCGCTGGTCGCGGCCGGGCAATTTCCACTTCCGGTTCCGACGGCGATCGCCGACTATATTCGGGACCATCGACTTTATTTGGATACGGAATGATTGAAGATCAGGACTTGGCTGCTCGCATCGTCGATGCCCTTGAAGACATGAAAGCGCTCGACATCCGATTGGTGGATGTGCGGGGGCAGACGTCTGTGACCGATTGGCTCGTGATCGCCAGTGGGACCTCGAGCCGACATGTGAAATCGCTGGCAGACCACGTCATGCAAGAACTGAAACAGAAGCACGGCGTGAGCGCCTTGGGCTCTGAAGGTCAGGATGCTGCAGAATGGGTGCTCGTGGATTTTGACACCGTGGTCTTGCACGTCATGCAACCGCCGATTCGTGAGTTTTATGATCTTGAGCGATTGTGGGTACGGCGGTCACAGCGTGAGGAGGGTTCAGGCAGCGATGCCTGATCTCAAGGTCTTCGCCGTTGGCCAAAAGATGCCGGCTTGGGTTCAAGCGGGCTGCGAGACCTACCTGCCCCGTTTTCGGCGCCAATGCCGAGTGGTGCTTGAGGAGCTGCCTGCATCACGCCGTGAGGGGGCTGAGGCGCAGACGGAACATGGGCAACGGCTGCTCGATCGGCTCAAGCGTGAGGACTGGCTGGTGGTGTTGGACGAACGGGGGCAGCATTGGTCGACTGAAGAGTTGGCCGACGCGCTGACGCGCTGGGAAATGACAGGCCGTTCCATTGTGCTTGCGATCGGCGGAGCGGACGGTTGGAATGACGAGATACGGGCGCGCGCTGATGTCATTTGGAGCTTGTCTCGGCTTGTGTTTCCACATCCACTTGCGCGTTTAATAGTCTTAGAACAGCTCTATCGGGCCGACTCGATTCGGAGCGGACATCCCTACCACAGGAGTTAAGGTGCAATACAACCATCCTCGCACTGAGCGCATCTTGACCACCCAACGGGTGATCATTGCGTCTCTTGGATGTTTGGCCTTGTTGCTACTCTTGCTTGGGCGCTTAGTCTGGTTGCAGATCGTCGAGCACGATCGGTTTGTGACCGCCTCGGAGCGGAACCGCATTCAGGTGGTTCCTGTTGCACCACCTCGGGGATTGATTCGGGACCGCCAGGGAATTTTGCTGGCGGACAACCGGCCTGAGTTACGACTCGTGCTGACCCCAGAAGAGTCTGCAGATCTAGAAGCGGTCTTGGCTGTCGTAGATGCGCGCATTGGGCTGAGCGGGGATGAGCGCGCTCAGTTTTATAATCGGCTACAAAGCCGCCGGCGCCCCTATGATCCTGTGGTGGTGAAAACCCAACTGTCGGATCAGGACGCGGCCATGATTGCGGTCGATGGGTATCGTTTCCCGGAACTTCAGTTCGATGCAACGCCGCGCCGTGAGTATCCCTACGGGCATTTAACAGCGCATGCGGTGGGCTATCTTGGACGACTCAACGCCGAAGAGCTCGGTCGTGTTTCGGAATCTCAATACGCGGCCACCGACGTCTACGGCAAACTCGGCGTCGAGCGCGCGCATGAAGAGACGCTCCATGGTGATGTCGGTCTTGAGCGTGTTGAGACCAATGCGCGTGGTCGTATTATGCGAGTGATGTCACGCGATGATCCAGCGCCAGGTGCGGACCTGACCCTGCATCTTGACCTTGGTTTGCAAGCCAAAGCCTATGAGATTCTTGGTGATCGTCGCGGCGCGATTGTGGCGATGGATCCGAGGACTGGGGGCATTCTAGCGCTGGCGAGTCAGCCGACGTTTGACGCCAATCTATTTGTGCGCGGGATTTCGTCCGTGGCCTACCAGGCGTTGCAAGAAGACCCTGCCTTGCCATTGTTTAATCGGGCCTTGCGTGGTCAGTATCCTCCGGGGTCTACGATCAAACCGATGCTTGGATTGGTCGGGCTCGATTTAGGGGTGATTCGCTGGTCTGACCGGATCCAAGACCCCGGATTTTTCCAATTGCCTGGTGTTGAGCGGCGCTACCGAGACTGGAAGCGTTGGGGGCATGGCACGGTGGATCTCGCCAAAGCCGTGATCGAATCCTGTGATACCTATTTTTATGACATGGCCGTCGAGGCGGGCATCGATCGACTCGCTCCGGCCATGAGCCTGTTTGGCTTTGGTAAACCCGTGGGCCAGGATGTGATTGGCGATGGCGCTGGAATTTTGCCCAGTCGTGAGTGGAAGCGTGCGCAGTTTCGGCAGGCCTGGTTTCCTGGAGAAACCGTGATTGCTGGCATTGGCCAAGGCTACTGGACCACCACGCCGATCCAGTTAGCGGTCGCGACCACGGCCTTGGCGAATCGGGGTACGTTGGTGGCTCCTCAATTTGTCCAGGGGATAGCGCCTGTGCAGCGTTCGATCCCGTTGGCCACACCGGCGGATTGGGAACGGATGGCGCGTGAGATGGAGCGTGTGCTCCACAGCCCAGGTGGCACGGCAGCGGGTGCGGGAAAAGACGCGAGTTATCGGATGGCTGGTAAAACGGGCACCGCACAGGTGGCAGGGCTCGGACAGGATGAGGTGTATGACGCGACAACGACCCCAGAGCATTTGCGGGATCATGCGCTGTTTGTTGGATTTTCTCCCGCGGCTGAACCCAGCCTGGTGCTTGCGATTGTGCTGGAAAATGCGGGATCAGGCGGCTCACAAGCAGGCCCCGTGTTTCGTGCCTTAAGCGATTATTGGGTGCTGGATCGGCAACAAGGAAGCCTCCCTCCAGATCTGGCGTGGGTCGCCAGTGTTGAAGCCCAATTGCAGCAGGTGGAGGCGCCGTGAGTGCGTTAACCGATCGGTCGGCTGGGCAAATTGAATCCTTTCGCCCCAAGCGCTTTTCCGCACGCTATGGGGTGGATCCTGTGTTGCTTTTACTGTTGCTTGTGCTCATGGGGTTTGGATTGGCGATTTTGTATTCCGCCAGTGGGCAGAATATGGCGATGATCCTGCGACAAAGTGTGCACTATGCTGTCGGCAGCGCGGCAATGATCGCGCTCACCTTTGTCCGCCGCGATACGCTCTATCAAGTGACACCCTTCGTATTTGCCTTCGCTGCTTTGATGCTGCTTGCGGTGTTACTGCTCGGGACGGGCGCAAAAGGCGCACAACGCTGGCTGGATTTGCCCGGACTACCGAGGTTTCAGCCGTCTGAGTTGATGAAGCTTGCGTTGCCCGCGATGGTCGCCTGGTGGCTGACACGGCGTCCGTTACCGCCGCGTGCCTTGGATGTGTTGATTGCTTTCGTCTTGGTGGCACTGCCGGTCGGCATGATTGTGATTCAACCGGACCTCGGAACCAGTCTGTTGATTGCAGCCTCTGGGTTTTTTGTGCTGTTTTTGGCCGGCCTTTCATGGAAGCTGATGGGCTCTTTGGTAGCACTTGGCCTTGCCTCATTACCGGTGCTTTGGGCCCTGATGTACGACTACCAGAAACGACGCGTGATGACGTTGCTAGATCCCACCAGTGACCCCTTGGGTGCAGGGTGGAATACCCTGCAAGCGATGACTGCGTTGGGATCGGGGGGGATCAATGGGAAGGGGTTTTTAAGCGGAACCCAGGCGCAGTTGAAGTTTTTACCGGAGTCGCACACAGACTTTATCGTTGCCGTGATCGGAGAAGAGTTTGGCTTTGTCGGGATGGCAATTTTAGTCTGTTTGTATGCACTCATTTTGGCGCGAGCGTTGGTGTTAACCGCACGCGCTGATCACTCTTTTGGACGGCTGGTGTCTGGTTCGATCACCTTAACGTTCTTTATTTATGTCTTCGTGAACATCGGTATGGTGAGCGGAATCTTGCCGGTCGTTGGAGTGCCTCTGCCATTAGTCAGTTATGGAGGCACATCTGTGGTCTCGTTGCTGATAGGATTTGGGATATTGATGGCGATGCAACGTTCAAATCGTGTCTTATCGGGGGAGTGATGAAGCAGAGACGAGCAGGCATAGTACTGGGTACGCTTTTGGTTGCCACGACGGCATCGGCAACGACCGCGCGCGATGCATCGATTGCCGCCATGGCCGATCGACTCGCGGCTCAGGGTGTCGATCGTGGCTATGTGCTGGACGTGATGGCGCAAGCCAAGACCTTGGACTCAGTGCTCAATGCGATGCGTCGTCCGGCAGAGCGCAAAGCATGGCGAGACTATCGGCCAATTTTTTTGAAGCCCGAACGGGTGACAGCCGCGCAGCGCTTTTATGAGACCCACCGAGAGACGCTCGTCCGCGCTGAAGCCACCTATGGCGTGCCGATCCCGGTCATTCTCTCCATTATTGGGGTCGAGACCTACTACGGTCGGAACAAGGGGAGCTTTCGGGTGATTGACGCGCTGTCAACGCTCGCATTCGACTATCCACCGCGCGCCGAGTTTTTCCAGCGCGAACTTGAGCAATTATTTTTGCTCTCGCGCGAAGAAACGTTAGATCCAACCAGTTTGAAAGGGTCCTATGCCGGTGCCATGGGCTTTGGGCAGTTTATTCCCTCCAGCTATCGTGCCTATGCGGTCGACTTTGATCGCGATGGGACCCGTGATTTGATTGGTAACCCTGTGGATGCCATCGGGTCAGTCGCAAATTATTTGGCGGTGCATGGGTGGGATGCGAACTATGGCATTGCGGCACCCGTCCAAAATGGCGCAGCCGCCGTCGAAAAAATGGAAGCTGCAGTGCGTGTGGAGCGCTCGAAGGACAGTTTAGTTGCACTCGGAGTGCAGGGTATCCCGGAAGCGTGGTCGGCATTACCGCTTGACGTGTTGGGTTTGCAGGGCGCCAATGGCGACGAACATTGGGTAGTCACCAAGAACTTCTATGTCATAACACGGTACAATCGGAGTCCGTTGTATGCCATGGCGGTCACGCAATTGGCGTCTGAAATCAACACTGCGCTTGGATTGTAATGGTGCCCTGGATTCTTGTAGCGGCCTTAGCCGCATTATCAGCCTGTACGTCGGTCACGACGGTGTTTGAGGAGATTCGGCGCGATGCCGAAACGGTCGTGAGTGAGGCGCCGATTCCAGTGCCAGACGGCCCACCACTGATCGCGACGGTGGATGTTCAGGCGATCCCCGAGCCCGTCCCTGTCCCAGAGCCGATCGCGCGTCGCGGCAATCCGGAGTCTTATCAAATTGATGGGGTCACCTACCGCGTGACGCCCTATCGGGTTGGTCAGGTGGAGACAGGGATTGGGTCTTGGTATGGCCGAAAGTTTCACGGGCAGCTCACCTCATCGGGTGAGCCCTATGACATGTTTCAACTGACCGCGGCCCATAAAACCATGCCGATTCCGGCGTGGGTGCGCGTGACCAATCTTGATAATCAGCGCTCGGTAGTGCTTCGTGTGAATGATCGGGGGCCCTTTGTCGGTGATCGCATGCTGGATCTCTCCTGGGCGGCGGCAGAGCGGCTCGGGTATGCCACGAAGGGCACTGCACCGTTACGCATGGAAGTCCTAGTGGTCCCTGAAGAGGATTCGTCGCTTGTGGCCAACCCGCTGGTGCCACCTCGGCAGGCGATCTTGCAAGTCGCAGCGCTGTCAGATTCTGTGCGTGCGGATCAGTTGGCATCGGAGTTGTCCAAACTGATCGACCGTGCGCTGGCCTCGGTTCGGGTTGAGCCCAACGGGACTGGCTTGTTCAGGGTGCAAGTGTTGCCTGCGACTGACGAACGTATTATTCAATCTGTTGAGGCGCGTCTCATTGCGGAAGGGTTCCAGCCCACCCGTTTGATCGCCCCCTAGTGAAAAAGGAGTCTGCTGTGCGTTGGATCAGCTGGTGTTTTGTATGCTTGATGTCCACGGCGGTGAGTGCCGCGCCGTTGACTGCCGAGTTGGGCAATGGGCCGCCAATTCCGGCCCCGCCTGAGTTGGCTGCGAGTGGGTATATCCTGATTGATGCCACCAACGGTGAGGTCTTAGTAGAGCAGAATGCCGATCAGCCGTTACCGCCGGCCAGTCTGACAAAAATGATGACCGCGTATCTGGTAGAGCGGGAAATCGCACAGGGCCGTGCGTCGATGGATGATTTGGTGCCCATCAGCGTGCGTGCCTGGAAAACCGGTGGTTCTCGGATGTTTGTGCGCGAGGGGACGTCGGTTCGGCTCGAAGATTTACTGCGCGGGATCATCATTCAGTCGGGGAATGACGCGAGTGTGGCCGTGGCTGAGTATATCGCGGGCTCGGAGGATGTGTTTGCCGATTTGATGACGCAGACAGCGCAGCAAATGGGCATGCAGAACACCCGTTTCTTGAATGCGACCGGTCTCCCTGCGGACGGCCACTCCACCACCGCGCGAGATTTGGCGATCTTGTCGCAGCGTAAGATTGCTGACTTCCCGCAAAACTATGCGATGTATGCAGAGAAGAGTTTTGAATACAACGGCATTAAGCAGGCCAATCGCAATACCTTGTTATTCCGGGATCCGACGGTTGACGGCATTAAAACCGGGCATACCGAGGAAGCGGGGTATTGCTTAGTGGCAAGTGCCGAGCGTGATGGACTGCGTCTGATCTCGGTGGTCATGGGGACCGCCAGTGAACGCGCACGGGAGCAAGAAACCACGAAGTTACTGCAATATGGCTTTCGGTATTTCAGTGGCAAAACACTCCTCGAGGCAGGGGTTCCGCTTGAGAATTCCAGTCGCAAAGTCTGGTTCGGGACCGAGGATTCGATTGATCTCGTCCCTGTGAATTCGGTCTACGTGACCTTGCCGTTGGGACGTGAAGGGAGTCTAGAGGCTGTTTTAGACGCGCCTGCGAGCTTAGATGCGCCGCTTTCCGAAGGCCAGGTGGTTGGGACTCTCTCAATTCAACTCGGGACGCGGACGCTTGCGAAGACCGATGTGGCCGTTGCGCGTGCCGTGCCTGAGGGCGATTTTATGAAATGGGCGATGGATACCGTCATGAGGTTGTTTGAATGACCCTCTGCTGCCTAAATGGTGTGATTGGACCCGTCAGCGAGGCACGCATCTCGCCTCTGGATCGTGGGTTTTTGTTCGGGGATGGCGTGTATGAGGTCTTGGCGCATGTCGATGGCGTCACCCGAGCCAAGCAGTTGCATCGTGATCGCCTGGAGAAAAGTTTAACGGCGATTGGCCTCTCCGCATCGGTGTCCCTGGATACCGTGTTTTCAGACATGGATCGGCTTCTCGCGGCGAGTGGCCTGCAGAGTGCGAAGCTCTACCTGCAGATCACGCGAGGCCCTGCGGCAGAGCGCGATCATCGATTTCCTCGTGCGGTTGACCCGACAGTCTTCTTGATGGCGTCTCCGTGGTCCCCCTCTGTCTTGGGACCGCAAGCAGCGATGATTGCTCCGGACATACGTTGGCACCGCAATCACATCAAGTCGATCTCTTTATTGGCAAATGTGTTGATTCAACAGCAGGCGAGTGAAGCGGGTGCGATTGATGCGCTCTTGCATCGCGATGGGTGGTTGACTGAGGCGTCCACATCAAACGCGTTTGTGTTTCAAGATGGCGCCTTGCTGACTCCGCCGTTATCAGAGCAGCTGCTTCCCGGAATCACCCGGCATCTGGTTCTGGACTTGGCGGCTGCACAGGGATTCTCGGTGATCGAAACCGAAATCGCGATCGATCAACTCCCGCGTGCAGACCTGGTCATGATCACCAGTTCTACCCGAGGATTGGTGCCCATTACCCGTTTGATCCCGGATCAAATCATTGGGCGAGGCCACGTTCCGGACTATTTTGAAACGCTCCAGAGCGCATACCAACGCGTGCTGCACGCGCATCCGTGAGGGACGGCCGATGACTGAACCGAAGGACCCGCCTAAAATCGAATTCCCGTGCCCGGAGTATCCAATTTCCGTGGTTTGCGACACCGCTGAAGGGTTTGTGGCGCGCGTGTGCGAGATTGTGGCCTGCCATGATCCTGATTTCGATCATGGGACATTAGTCGTTCAAGCGAGTCGCCAGGGCACGTATCAAAGCATTCGATTTAAAGTCCTAGCCACCTCCGAGCAGCAATTACAGGAGTTACATGCCGCCCTCAAGGACACAGGGCTGGTGCGTATGGTGTTGTAGTGGAGCGTCCGGTCCGAGTTCACTCGCGCGCCTTGGAGCCCTATGAGCGCACGCTCGAGGCCATGCGTGCGGCTGTCTCCGGAATCCGAGCGTCGGGCATCGGAGAACTGTGGTGGGTGCAACATCCCCCGGTGTTTACCCAAGGCCAAGCAGGACGACCGGAGCATGTCGTGGCCCCAGGGGCGATTCCTGTGGTGCAGTCTGATCGTGGAGGCCAGGTGACCTACCATGGTCCAGGCCAACAGATTCTGTATGTTTTGCTCCCCATCGGTCCTTGGCAGATTGCTGTCCGTGACCTGGTTGAGGCCCTCGAGCACAGTGTGATTTCGCTGTTGGCTCGCCATGGTGTCGACGCGGCTGCACGCCGTGATGCCCCTGGTGTCTATGTGGATGGTGCAAAAATCGCGAGTCTAGGCTTACGCGTGCGACACGGTGTCAGTTACCACGGGATTGCCCTCAATGTAGACATGGATCTCACCCCCTTTAGCTGGATCCATCCATGCGGCTATGCGGATCTGACCGTCACCCAATGGACTGCACAGGTTCTAGGGCCCGTCCACTGGTCCACTGTGCGTGCTCAGTGGCTGGACGCGCTCATCGCGCGACTTCAACTGACTGTTCTGAGTGAATGACCCGCAAGTCCGACCAACAGGTCTTTTAACAGCGCCCACGCAGGCTCGGGCCGCGCGCCCTTGATGGTCCGGTCTGCCTCTTGGCACAGGGTGAGTAGCTGCCTGAGACGGGTGAGCGAGAGACGATGTAAGGCGCCCTTGACCAGCCGCTCTCTGGACTTCCAGACGCGTTGGCCGGCAATCGCTTGTTGTGGGGAGTCACCCTGATCGATGCGATAGCGAATTTGCAGGAGCACATCGAGTTCGCGAACCAGTGCAAACAACACACTGATTGGCTCGCAGCCTTCGGCATGCAGGCTGTCAGAGAGCCGCTCGACGCCGCTTAAGTCGCCATCAAGGGCGCGATCGATCAGGTCATAGACAGAGTAGCGGGCGCTTTGTGTGGTTGCCTCCAAGACCTGCTCGACATCCAAGAGATCTCCCGCGAGGAGGTCTGGCTGGATGAGGCGCAAGCGCTCGATCAGTTGTCCCACGGCCAAGAGATTGCCTTCGGTGTGTGCAACCGCGACTTGCAACGCATCCTCGGTCAATCGAAGCGTCTGCGCTGACAGCGTGGACTCCAGCCATCGACGGAATTGGTAGCCTGGAATGCCTTGCGAGTCGATCACGACCCCTTGCCGATCGAGGGCTGTATACCAGTCGCTTTTCAGCTCATTAGCCTCGAGCTTTGGGCCGGTGATCAGTAGGCATTTATCCAACGGGGGGTGGGTGTGCCACTGCATCAGAATCTTGCGTGACTCAGCATCCAGTCGGCCACGCACCAGTCTGATCTCGACCAAGGCACGACTGGCAAACAACGAGAGCGCATCCATTTCATTCGCGAGTTTGGCGACGAATTCACTGTCGGATTGATCAATGACTGTGCGCTCTTCAAAACCCTGTGCGCGACCACTGTGTCGCCAGTGATCGCCCAGTTTGACCTTAAAGTAAGGCTCCTCCCCGGTGATGACCGTGATTGGAGGGAGGGTGGACTGCCATGGTCGGCCATCAAACTCATGGGCTTTGATGGCCATAACCCTAGCGTCCCTCGCCTTGGCTCAACCACTGCCCATATCGTAACGACAAAGAGGGCACCACTTGCGCAGCGACATCGGCCAGCAGTCGTTCGCGGAGGGCGCGAGTTCGGGCGGCCTCATTTGAGTTCTCTGTGGCACCCTCGACGTAAATTACGGTGGCTTGTACGGTCGTCTCCGGAATCCAGTTCACGCGATCAGGTCCATCCAGTGTGTATTGTAAGGTGGTGAGCAGTTCGATCTGATCGACGCTGACGCCATTACGTACCACCGGACCTAACACCCGCTGAGACTCCAAGAGTCCGCCAACTGTGAGGATTGGCGCCTGCTCGGTGACGACACTGACGCCACGGCCTCGGAGATCTTGAGTGAGTAATTGGACAATTCGTCCATAGGGATCATCAGAGACGACTTGCAGCGCTGGAGGCAAGGTGACAGTCGTGGGGTCGCTCCCACGGAGCCGAAATCCACAGCCTGCAAGTGGCAGAGTCAACAGGAGCCCGAGCACTTGACGTCGTTGTATCATGCGGGCTTCACCACAAAGTTCACGAGTTTTTGCGGGACGACAATGGCTTTCATTTCGGTCATGCCCTCTAAAAATTTCTGCACCTGCGGTTCACTGCGTGCTTGCGCCAAAATCTCTGCCTCGCTGGCGGTTGCGGCAACCTCGAGACGAGCTCTGAGCTTGCCGTTGACTTGGACCACGAGGGTCAAGACATCCCGCGTCAGTGCGTCCGCGTCAACTGTCGGCCATGCCACTGTGTGTAATGGGCGGGTCTGGCCGAGAGCTTGCCACAAATAGGTGGAGAGGTGGGGGGTGATTGGCGACAGCAGCAGCACTACCTGCTCAATGGCCTCTCGATACATGGCTCGATCCGCGGGCTTTGTGGGCTCGAATCGTTGCATCTGATTCACCAACTCCATCACCGCGGCAATGGCAGTGTTGAAGTGATAGCGGCGACCAATGTCATCACTGACCTTGGCAATCGTCTGGTGCAGTTTCCGGTACAGCTCTCGGGCATCCTCGGAGAGCTGATCTGGGGTCCAGGGGGCCGTCGCGTCGTCGCGCTCAACGGCATCGCACACCAGGCTATACACCCGTTTAAGGAAACGGTGTGCACCCGCCACGCCATCATCAGACCATTCCAAGGATTGTTCTGGTGGTGCCGCGAACATCGTGAATAAACGCACGGTATCGGCCCCGTATTGGTCGATGAGCGCTTGCGGATCGACCGTGTTGCCCTTGGACTTGGACATTTTGGAGCCGTCTTTTAACACCATGCCTTGGGTCAACAGCTTTTTGAAGGGCTCATCGCTACTCACCAGGCCAAGATCCCGCAACACCTTATGGAAGAAGCGTGCGTACAACAGGTGCAAGATCGCATGCTCAATCCCGCCGATGTAGAGGTCAACGGGTAACCAATAGTTGGCGTTTTGATCCAACATAGCGTCTTGGCTAAAGGCGCTGGCAAAGCGCGCGTAATACCAACTGGATTCCATGAAAGTGTCAAAGGTGTCGGTCTCGCGCTGGGCCGGGCGTTGAGTGTCTGGATCAATGGTGTCGACAAAGTCACGCCGACGGACCAGTGGGCTGCCTTGCCCATCCACCACCACATCTTCGGGAAGGACAACCGGGAGATCCTGATCACGAACGGGCTTGATGCCCTCATCGGTATGCAACACTGGGATTGGGCACCCCCAATAACGCTGTCGGCCGATTCCCCAATCGCGGAGTCGATAGTTGGTGGTGATCTGACCTATCCCGAGTTCAGTCAGGCGGGCCGCAACGGCAGCAAAGGCCTGTTCAAAGGTCAATCCATCAAACACGCCAGAATTGATCGTGATGCCCGTTTTTTCAGTCCATGCCGCTGTCGTGAGATCGTAGCTCGGGTCCGCCTCTTGAGGAGCAATGACTGCCTTGATGGGGAGGCCATACTGGGTGGCGAACTCCCAGTCCCGTTGGTCGTGCGCAGGGACAGCCATCACCGCGCCTGAGCCGTAATCCATCAACACAAAATTGGCAACCCAGATCGGGATTTCCTCGCCAGTAAGCGGGTGAATGACCGACTCTCCGGTGGCCATCCCGCGCTTTGGTGCTTGGGCTAAGTCTGCCTCAGCCACCTTCATTTGGGTACATTCAGCGAGAAACGCGGCAAGTGCTGGTTGCTGTTGTGCGGCGCTGACGGCAATGGGGTGGCTGGGTGCAACGGCCACATAGGTGATCCCCATGATGGTGTCTGGCCGGGTGGTGTACACCTCCAAGCGGTCCCCGTGTCCTGGGCGTTCGAAGGAAAATTGGACCCCTTGAGAGCGGCCGATCCAATTGCGTTGCATGGTCTTGACCTGGTCTGGCCAATCGACTGTCTCAAGGTCCTCGAGCAACTGATCCGCATAGTCTGTGATCCGGATGAACCATTGATCGATCTCGCGCTGTTCAACCAGTGCGCCGGATCGCCAACCGCGTCCGTCAATCACTTGTTCGTTGGCTAAGACGGTCTGATCGACCGGATCCCAGTTCACTCGGGCCTTCTTCCGGTAGGCGAGACCGCGTTCGATCATCCGCGTAAATAGCCACTGTTCCCATCGGTAATACTCCGGGGTGCAGGTTGCTAATTCACGGTCCCAGTCGTAGCCAAATCCCAGCTGTTTGAGCTGTCCGCGCATGTGGGCGATGTTGTCGTAGGTCCAGGCGGCTGGCGGGACCTGATTTTTGATGGCTGCATTCTCGGCAGGCATCCCAAACGCATCCCAACCCATCGGCTGCAACACGTTGTACCCGTTCATGGTGAGGTAGCGGCTGATCACATCGCCAATGGTGTAGTTGCGCACGTGGCCCATGTGCAGTTTCCCAGACGGATAGGGGAACATGCACAGGCAATAAAACTTGGGTTTATTGGGATCTTCAGTGCGACGGAAGACACCGTCGGCATCCCAGGCTGCCTGCACGATCGATTCAATGACGGATGGCTGGTAATCGCGCTCCATGATGCGCCGAGTTCCTCGTAAAAGCGCTAAGGATAGCGGTTCGATCGGCTTAGAGGAAAGGATCAGTCGGAATCGATCTGTTTTCGACCCGAAATCCGTCGGGTGAGGGTCAGTAATACCACCAATAAAATGACCAAAGGGGCTTCCCCGGCGCGCCCATAAAAGGTCTCGCCGGTGTGGGGAACTGTGGTTGTTGTGAGGATGGCCTGGGTGAACCGTGGTAATTGATCGACCACCGCGCCTGTTGCATCAATACTGGCCGTTAATCCGTCATTGGTCGCCCGAATCACAGGTTTTCCAAGCTCTGCCGCCCGAATACGGGCGATTTCCAGATGCTGGTCAGGGCCGAACGAGGCTCCAAACCAGGTGTCATTACTGATGGTCACCAGCACTTGGGCGTCACGACTCAAGGAGCGCGCGAGCCCACTGTAGGCGATCTCATAGCAAATCAATGGGGCCAGTTGAATCCCCTGAAACTGAAACAGATCTTGCGCCGGCCCAGGAATGATCACTGACATTGGCAGATCAAAAAAGGCGATCAATCCACGCAATAGATGCTCCAGAGGGACGTATTCTCCAAAGGGCACTAGTCGGGACTTGTCATAGGTGCCTGAAGCGCCCCCAATGCCAATGAATCGATTGGTGTAGCGCCCATCAGACTGACCCAAGATACCCGTTAAGAGGCCTTGTTGGTGCGCATCCAGTGTGTCAGAGATGCCTGCCAGCAGGGTACTTGCCTCGTTCTCGGTCATCGGTAAGGCGGTTTCTGGCCAGACGATGAGGGACACATCGGTCGGCAGGCCAAGTCGGAGATGGTCCGCCACAATCTGTGGACGTGCCTGGGTTGTCCATTTCTCAGCTTGGACAATCATTGGTTGCCACAACGCCACCGTAATTGCGGTCCCCGGCTGTGTTGAAGCGGGGGGTAGACTGAGACCTGAGAGCAACAGACCCAGAGCGATTGGGAGCCAGCGTCGCTGCAGAAGACCGAGAATGCCCAAGGCTGCCGTCATCGCCATCAGCGCTCCGACACCATAGGCGCCGAACCAGGGCAACCAGCCCGCCCAAGGGCTGTCGAGTGCTGAGTGTCCTGCCAAAAGCCACGGGAACCCAGTGAATAGCCAACTGCGCAAGGCTTCGAGGCTGGTCCACAGTGCGGTCCACAGCATCACCTGACCAATGGGGCGTGGCCAGTGATGCCGCCAGCGGGCAAAGCCGAGTGTCAGAAGACCTGGGAAGACGGCAAGTCCGCCTGCAAACAGCCCGGTCAGCAGCATTGCCAATGGCACTGAGGCGCCACCGTGCACTGTCATGGAGACATATACCCAACTGACGCCGACACCGAATTGCCCGAGACCAAACCACCATCCCAGCCAAAAGTTGGGACGTTTGATGGTGAGAAAGAACAGGGCAGCCAGACTGAAGAGTGGCAAGACCCACACTGAAAAGGGGGCAAAGCCAAATGGAAACACAGCGCCCGCACCCAGTGCGAGCGCGCTACCGCTGTGGCGCTGGATCCACATTGGGCGGTCTAACTTCGAGTAACCGAATCCGTCGATTGTCCGCATTGAGGACAGTAAAGGTCAGGCCACCCAGACTGACGCTTTCTCCACGTGTCGGGAGATGACCGAAGGCATGTGTGACGAGTCCTCCAAGGGTGTCGAACTCCTCATCGGAGAAGTCAGTGCCAAAGCGATCGTTGAAATCCGCGATTTCGGTGATCGCCTTGACGAGGCTCGAGCCATCCTTCTGCAATCGAATGGTGGAGTCCTCCTCGTGATCATGCTCATCCTCGATTTCCCCGACGATCTGCTCCAACACATCTTCGATGGTCACTAAGCCTGCTACTTCGCCATACTCGTCAATCACCACGGCCATGTGTGCACGGTTATCGCGAAACTCTTTGAGCAACTGGTCCAAGCGTTTGCTTTCGGGAACCCGTCGCGCAGGGCGAACCACTTCTTTGATATTAAAGCGGTCTAAATTGGCTTCTAAAACATAGGGGAGAAGGTCTTTGGCGAGCAAAATACCGATCACTTCGCTGGCTTGATCACCGAGCACTGGAAAGCGAGAGTGTGCGGATTCGATCACGCGCGGCAGAAAGGATTCCGGATGTTCATCCACGCGGATGGCTGTCATTTGCGCGCGCGGAATCATGACCTCGCGGACTTGCATCTCACTAACACCCAAGGCGCCTTCCAAGATGGTGAGGGTTTCTTGGTTGAAGAGGCCACGGTCTTTGGCTTCGCGGAGCTCGCGAATTAACTCCGCTTTGGTTTCAAAATCACCAGTGATGGCACTGGCTAGACGATCGAACCAGGATCGAGACTCCTGGTTCTCGGGACTTCGTCCATCGTTCATGTGGGTGCGTCTTCCTCGCTTCGATAGGGGTTAGCATAGCCGAGTTTTTCAAGAATGCCGATCTCGAGTGATTCCATCTCATCCGCGTCCTCATCAGTCTCATGATCATAGCCATGGAGATGCAGGACGCCATGGACTGTGAGGTGTGCCAAATGAGCCTGTTGAGCCTTACCTTGTGCATGCGCTTCCGCCTCAATCACCGGCCAACAGAGGACCAAATCGCCCAGCAGAGGAAGCGCTAAGGGCAGATCCTCATCCACTGGGAATGACAACACATTGGTGGGTGAGGGCTTGCCACGGTAACTGTGATTCAGTGCTTGGCTTTCTTCGGCATCGACGACACGGATGGTCAGCTCGCAGGGAACACTTAGCCCAAGCGCTTCACGCACGGCAGTCGCCCAGGTGCTCCAGGCCAATTGGTCTAAGCTCGGCTCTCCAACTGCATTTTGTAGATCAACCTGCACTGTCATTGGCGCGCTCATAGGCATCGACGATCCGACCGACGAGGGGATGTCTGACCACATCTTTAAAGGTGAAGCGGGTCATCGAGATTCCAGGCACCTTGGCCAACACCTGCTCTGCCTGAATCAGGCCTGAGTCTGATTTTCTGGGGAGATCGATTTGGCTCGGATCGCCGGTGATGACGGCGGTGGAGCCAAATCCTAGCCGCGTTAAGAACATTTTCATCTGCTCGCGCGTGGTGTTCTGGCTCTCATCCAAGATGATGAAGCTGTGATTCAGTGTCCGACCCCGCATGTAGGCCAGCGGCGCGATTTCGATGACCTGTCGTTCGATCAGCTTGGTCACGCGCTCAAAACCGAGCATCTCATAAAGGGCGTCGTAGAGCGGCCGCAAATACGGGTCGATTTTTTGCGCCAGATCGCCGGGGAGAAACCCAAGGCGCTCACCGGCTTCTACGGCAGGGCGGACCAACACAATGCGCTCCACACGGTCGCGACGCAGGGCATCGACCGCACAGGCAACCGCCAACCAGGTTTTTCCAGTGCCAGCAGGGCCAATCCCGAAATTCACATCGTGACTGCCAATGGCCCGGATGTAATCGCACTGATGTTGTCCGCGCGCCCGGACCTTGAGCTTCGGTGTGTCGATGACCACTGTCGCCTGATCTGCGTCTGCACTGTGCGCAGCCTCTTGCAAAAACAAATGGATCTCATCATCGGTGAGGTGGGTTGTGCGCGTTTCTCGATACAACTGATCGAGTAGTCGACGACAAACCCCAGTGGCGACTGGATCGCCTTCCAGCTCAAATTGATTCCCACGGTTGCGAATCGCGACATTGAGCCTGGACTCAATGAGTCTCAGGTGGCTGTCATGGTGTCCACAAAGCACACTGAGACGATCGACGTCGTTCGGCTCAAGTGTGAGGCGCAGAACGGCCACTACCAGGGCGCTCGGGGGGTCATCACGCCTCGCAGGCTATTTGGATAGGCGGTCTCAATCTGGCATTCGACAAATCGCCCGATGAGATCCTCCCGATCAGCGCGGAAGTTAACCACGCGATTGTTCTCGGTTCGGCCTGAGAGCTCACCGGGATCTTTCTTGGAGGGTCCAGTGACCAACACCGATTGCAGTGTGCCCACCATGGCCTCAGAAATCCGGTGTGCATTTTGGCTAATGCGCGCTTGTAAGGCGGCCAGACGTGCTTTTTTTACGTCCATCGGCACTGAGTCCGGATAATCGGAGGCAGGGGTTCCAGGGCGTGCGGAATAGATAAAACTAAAACTCACATCAAACCCAACGGTGTCGATCAGTTGCATCGTCTGTTGGAAGTCAGCCTCGGTTTCGCCAGGAAAGCCAATGATGAAGTCAGAGGACAAGCTAATCCCGGGTCGAGCGGCTTGGATTTTTCGGATTTTCGATTTGTATTCGAGGGCTGTGTGCCCGCGCTTCATCGCAGCCAGAATCCGATCGCTGCCTGCCTGCACCGGGAGGTGTAGATGGCTCACGAGCTTTGGCACGTCTGCGTAGCATTGAATTAATGCATCTGAGAATTCGACTGGGTGTGACGTGGTAAAGCGAATCCGCTCGATTTCCGGGATGTCTGCGATGATCCGAATGAGATCGGCGAGATCTGCGGTGTCGCCTTCAGCTGTTTCGCCACGGTATGCATTCACATTTTGACCCAGCAAATGAATCTCGCGTGCGCCTTGCTCAACATTGGCTAACACCTCGTCGAGAACAGTATCCAGCGGGCGGCTGACTTCTTCACCTCGGGTGTACGGGACCACACAGAAGGTACAGTACTTACTGCAGCCCTCCATGATACTGACGAAGGCGCTTGGACCCTCGAGACGGGGTTCAGGAAGTCGATCAAATTTCTCAATTTCCGGGAAACTGATGTCGACTTGTGCCTCGCCTTCACGTCGACGGGCATCGAGCATCTCAGGGAGTCGATGCAGGGTTTGAGGACCGAAGACGAGATCCACAAAGGGTGCACGTTCTCGGATCGCTGTCCCTTCTTGTGACGCGACACACCCACCAACCCCAATGATCAGGTCAGGATTCTGTTGTTTGAGCGCGCGATAGCGCCCGAGCTCAGAAAACACCTTTTCTTGCGCTTTTTCGCGAATCGAGCAGGTATTGATGAGAATGACATCCGCGTCATCGGCTGTCTCGGTGAGACTTAGGTCGTGACTCTGGTGTAACAGATCCGCCATTCGATCGGAATCGTATTCATTCATCTGACAACCATGGGTCTTGATGAAGAGCTTGGCGGACATATCAACTCCTAACGCGATGGGCGCGGGAGTATAGATCGAAGTCTTTGAAATTGCACGGGTGTTGCTTGACGGCAGGGGTCTGAATCGCCACACTTCGCCGCTTAATTGAGGTGGGCCATGTCGAAAAAATCCGACCCGATGTTTCGGGTGCAGTTTGTGAGTCAAGACAAAGTCTTCGAAATCTATGCGCGACAACTGTATTCCAGTGATCTGTATGGATTTATTGAAGTCGAGGAATTTGTCTTTGGTGAGCGCAGCGGCCTGCTCGTGGATCCGTCCGAAGAAAAACTGAAATCAGAGTTCAGTGGCGTGAAGCGGTCGTACATTCCGATGCATGCAGTGATCCGAATTGATGAAGTGGACACCAATGGCCCTGCCCGCATCAAGGATCACAAAGGCAGTAACGTCACCCCCTTGGCAATGGTCCCGCCGCGGTTTCCACGCGACGCGGACTAAGTCGCACCGCGTCCAACAGGATCTGAGCCCCCTCCAATACGGCCGCGTCTTCGGCAGGGTTGTCTCGGTTGGCGGTTGCCTCTGCCTCCAACGCATCAATCGTCTCAACGGGCGCTAACCCTAACGCCGAGCGTCGCGTGTTCTCAAGTGATAACGACCAGGCCTCATTCGCGGCGCGTTCTGCTTTTCGCGCCTCTAAATTTAGGGAAATCGACGCCTCTTTTGAGAGCTCGATGGCCCGAGACGCGCGTGCTGACAACGCTTGGAAATTAGGATCTGTTTGAATCCGTGCTTGATGCCTGGCGAGTAATGGAGGAACAACCGCTTCGACATCACCAAGCCGGCGATACCGTAGAGGCCGAATTTGATCCCAAGGCAGCGCTGTTTCGAGCGCACTCTCTCCGATGGTCGTGCTGTCGAAGGGGCTTGGGAAGCTAATGTCGGGAATGACGCCCTGATGCTGAGTCGATTCTCCGGAAATGCGATAGAACTTGGCGATGGTCATTTTTAGCTGGCCATCGGCCATTGGCAGCAGCGCTTGTACGGTTCCTTTTCCAAAGGTTTGAGACCCCACCACGAGACCGCGACCATAGTCTTGCACGGCGCCGGCGAAAATCTCTGATGCCGAGGCACTGAGTCGATTCACCAAGACCAGAAGCGGGCCGTCCCAGGCGATCCCGGGATCTCGATCACCACGTACGTCCGTTTGTCCACCACTGCTGCGGATTTGCACCACAGGGCCGGTTTCAATGAACAGACCAAACAGCTCATAGGCCTCTTGGAGCGAGCCACCACCATTGTTCCGTAAATCGAGGACCAAGCTGGTCACGCCTTCGGCGCGTAATTCACCCAACAGGCGCGCCACGTCTCGGGTGGTACTTCGATAGTTCGGGTCTCCCGCTTGCCGAGCTGCGAAGTCTGAGTAAAACGTTGGGATGGTGATCACACCAACGCGGTCGGCGCCTTGGTTTAGCTCCAAGACGTGCTTTTTGGCGGATTGCTCTTCGAGCTGGACGCGGTCCCGAGTGATCTCAATGACGCGCGGGGGATCACCGTCGCCCGATTGAATTTCCAGTCGAACCAGCGAGCCCTTCGGCCCCCGAATCCGACTGACCACTTCGTCGAGGCGCCATCCCACCACATCTTCAAGTTCGGCGGCCTCTTGGCCCACGCTTAGGATCCGATCTGCAGGTTTAAGGCGACCATCGCGCTGTGCAGGGCCGCCGGGAATGATGCTCACGACTTTGGTGAACTCATCTTCGGTTTGTAAGACGGCACCGATCCCTTGGAGCGAGAGGGACATGTTGATATTGAACGTTTCCGAGTCTGCGGGCGGCAAATATTGGGTATGTGGGTCATAAGCCCGTGCATAGGCATTGACCACCGTTTCAAAGGCATCTGTGGGACGCGTTTGCTCAAGTCGTCCCAGTTGGCTGGTGAAGCGACGCCGCAGTGCACGCTCGATTTCGGCAGGGGTCCGGTCAGCGAGGGCCAAGTTAATGACGGCATTTTCGAGTTGCTGCCGCCACAGGGTCTGTAATGCAGTTTCGGTTGGCAACCACTCCGATTGTTCGTCCCGGAGTGCGAGGGCTTCGTCATCGGTCAAATCGAGTTTTGAGAGCTCAGAGTCGAGCA